>SUWU01000055.1 GCA_015061295.1 Lentimicrobiaceae bacterium | reverse complement strand
AAGAATCCACGAAATATTCAACCGTATCGTTGGTCTTTTCTATAGGACGCGCCATCACAGTAACGCCTTTCAACTCATACACTTCTTCCTTCAAAACAAAGTCGATTGTCTGTGAAGTATTTGCAATTCGTTTCGTTATTTTTTCATAAAAAGAAGAATTGGTCTTTATGTCCAAGCTATCGGAAGGCGAGTTAAAACTTATTTCATAATTACCGTCGATGTCGGAAAATCCGTAGGCTATTATCAGATTGCTGCCCGCATTATGCACCAATACGCTGACATTAAACAAAGGCTCGCTGGAAGTATCAGTAACATTACCTTTGATGACTGTCTGTGCCTGAAGCTCAGCGACAGTCAACATCAAGATAAAAGCTATTAACGATATTATTCTTTTCATAACGAATCATATATAAGTCTACAAGTAGAGACGTTTCAATGCTACCTACAATACAAACACACATTGAAGCGTCTTAATAAGTCAACGAGTTATTCTCATTATACATCACACATTGTTAATTGTTAATTGTCAATTGTACATTGTTAATTGCCAATTATCTCTATCGGATTATTCTTCGACATCTCATATTCAATAGCTCTTTGAACAGCTTTGTCATTTGATGTCATGTTTCTTACACCATGTGAAAAACTATTACTATGTTTGTCTTGTAATTTAAAAAAGTTATCCTTGGTCGTTTTTGTTCTGTCTTTATCAGTTCTTTCTATATTTATAATTTCTGACGGTTTTTCTATTGACAGGAACTTAAACGAATAATGATTTTGTGTGTCAGCTATGTTAAGAATTAAGCCTGGCAGACCGCAGAATTTATAAGGTCCGTCACTGATTGGAATTTCCATAGTGAACCATGCTTCCCAAGTACGCCCCCCGAAATCGCAGATGGCTTTCTGACAAACATAATTATGAATTGTATCAATTTCAGAAGTTATCTGCCAATTAAAACTATTGAATGTCTCCTCGTATTCATAAAGTCCCATTTGAAATATATGATCATTGGTAGATATAGTTTTATTATGATGATTTTTATATATCTCAAATTGATAGTTTGAAATATAATCAGCCACATTTAAACCACCCATAAGCCATTCATTGATAGTACCATCTTTCACCTTTCTCCTCATATCCCTATAATATCTGTAATGATTATAATCTTGATATGAGTTAATACCGTTTTCTCCTATCAATAGAATTTGATTTACATTCTTAACATAGTTCAAGTGCGTAGTATCCTCTCGCAAAGACAATTCATACATCACAACAAGATTTGCTGTATCAAAGATCTCCACATTAGCATTAAACAATTGTGCTTTAAGAGGCAATATCAAGCAAAAAGCAACTATTATCATTATATTTTTTTTCATAATACTAAAGATAAAGAACGGAATGATTGACCATTCCGTTCGATTAATAATCAACTAATAATTTCAATATTGATTTCTATTTTACAGAAAGCCCTAATAAATTCTGCAAGATCTTCATCACTACAAACATAACCAGATGCTTTTGAGCCGTCTGGACATGTAATTGTAACAGTATGGCATGGATTGTCAGGTGGTGCTGCATTTGAAGTTTTTGGAATGCCAATAAAAATCATTACCATTAACAAGATTAAATATAATAGATTACGCGTTTTCATAGTTGTAAAAGTTTTGGTATTATAAATTAAGTTTATTTCTCCATAGTTTAACGTCAGTTCAAAAGCAATTATCAGACAACTGCCAGAACTGACATTCGTTTAATAATCTTGTTTTTCCCAATCATCCAAATATTGGTAAGTAAATGTATGTATGTAATCTATGTTCGGTTTCAGTTAACATAATTTTTCGTTTAGTTTCATTGGCAAATATAATGAATCAAAAAGCAAAAGTCAAGAGTTTTTTTAGGAGCAGTTACAAAATCGTTTGTTTTCGCAAAAAAGCAAAAGAACACGAAGGTTTGTTCTGATAAATAAAAAAAAGAAAACCCGAGAAAAATATTCTCAGGTTTTCAAGTTTAGTATTTTATGATTTTATCAAACGATACCTTGAGCTAACATAGCTTTAGCCACTCTCATGAAGCCAGCGATGTTTGCACCTTTAACATAGTTGATTGAGCCGTCAGCTTCTTTACCGTATTCGATGCAGAGGTCATAGATGTCGTTCATAATCTTTTGTAATTTAGCATCGACTTCTTCTGCAGTCCAGCTGATGTGAGCTGCGTTTTGGCAGATTTCGAGGCCTGATGTAGCAACGCCACCAGCGTTAACAGCTTTACCTGGAGCGAATGGGATACCAGCGTTTTGT
This sequence comes from Lentimicrobiaceae bacterium, assembly GCA_015061295.1. GTDB lineage: Bacteria > Bacteroidota > Bacteroidia > Bacteroidales > F082 > Limimorpha. The sequence continues at coordinate 3,737 of SUWU01000055.1, read as the reverse complement.
ACTGCTGCGATAGCGCCTGGTTGGCAACCCATGTTAGAAACTTCAGCTACATATTTTACGCCGTTAGCGAGTAATTCTTTAGCGTCGTCTTCGTTCATTTCGTTTTGGAATGCGCAAGGACATGCGATGTCACATTTTACGCTCCAAGCTTTCTTACCAGGAGTGAAGATAGCTTTGCCTGGGAATTTGTCAGCCATATCTTGAACTTTGTTGCGGTTTGAAGCGCGCATATCAAGCATATAGTTAACCATTTCCATTGTGATACCTTCTGGGATTTCGCAAACGCCGTCTGGACCTGAGATAGCGATAACTTTAGCGCCGAGTTCGATAGCTTTTGTTGCAGCGCCCCATGCTACGTTACCGAAGCCTGACAAAGCTATTCTCTTGCCTTCCATTGTGTCGCCAACTTGTTTTACCATGCGGTTGACATAGTACATAGCGCCGAAACCTGTAGCTTCTGGACGGATCAAAGAACCACCCCAGCCATATGATTTACCTGTCAATGCGCCTGTGCTGTGTTCGCGAGCCAATTTTTTGTACATACCGTACAAGTAACCGATTTCACGGCCGCCAACGCCGACGTCACCAGCTGGAGAGTCTAAGTCAGCACCGATGTTTCTCCATAATTCATACATGAAAGCGTGGCAGAAACGCATGATTTCACCGTCTGATTTTCCTGTTGGGTCGAAATCAGCACCACCTTTACCACCACCAAGTGGAAGGTTTGTCAAAGCATTTTTGAAGATTTGTTCGAAGCCTAAGAACTTAAGCATTGAAACGTTAACAGCTGGGTGGAAACGGAGACCGCCTTTGTATGCGCCGAGAGCTGCATTGTATTGTACACGGTAACCGATGTTTGTTTGTACTTGACCTTGATCGTCAACCCATACAACTCTGAATGTGAAGATACGATCTGGTTCTACTAAACGTTCAACAATCTTTGCTTTTTCGAATTCTGGATGTTGGTTATAGACTTCTTCAACAGATTCCAAAACTTCGCGAACTGCTTGTAAATACTCTTTTTCGCCTGGGTGCTTAGCTTCCAGGTTTGTCATAATGGTTTGTACGTTCATTACTTTTATTTTTTTATTAAGGTTAATAATGAAATTAATTCGTTAAATAATCTTTCCGCAAAGGTAATGTTTTTAATTTAGAATTTCCAAATATTTAGCAAATATTTTTTATTCTTTTTTTCCTACATAATCACCTTCATTCCACAGAAGAATTTCCTTAACCGAACCATCTCTGTTATAACGTATTTCTTCTCCATCTTTAACATTATCCTTATAATGTATCAATGTCACCTTCACTCCATCAGGAGCATATCCCACTTGCTCGCCAGCACCATTTTCATAATTAGCTTCAGAACCTAATGAACCATTTTCATAATAAACCTTCCAGCAACCATCAAACATTCCTTCCTCATATTGCCCTTCAACGAATGGCTTACCATTATCATACCATTGACTTATTGATCCGTGTTTAACTCCTTCCTTATAATATTCTTTCTTTACCAACACTCCATTGACATTATACGTCTCAAAAACACTGTCATATTCATTATCTCTACAATAGTATCTCGACTGAAGATTGCCGTTCTCATGCCACATCATCGTCTCTCCATTGAGCACGTTTTTGTCGTAATACGACTTCATTTTGATATTACCATTGCTATAATACCAGACACACTCACCATTCAACATACCGTCTTGGTAACGCAACTCCGAACTAAGTTTGCCATTATCATAATACGACTTGACAACATCTTTATCAGTATTTGCATCAACACACGACAGCAATACAATCGTAAGCAATATACATATCACTCTATTCATATTGAATCTGTTTCTTATCATAATCTATATGCTGATAAATATTCCAATAAGTGTTCTCCACTCCGTCATCGGCATTTTTTCTCTTAAAGTTATATCGTGTATTAAGAAGTGGGATGTCGTAATTTATGATACCATATTTAATATTATCACCATAATTCATCAAGGCATTAAGAAAATACCAACCGACATTAAAGCCATGATACGCCAAATCATCGGGTTCTGTAACGTATTTATCTCTAAACTTGCAGATAAACATTCCTACTGCAAATGTATTGTAGTCGGTATATTCTTCATCAAAGAAAACAGTCTTCATATTCATCAGATTCTCGTTGAATAGTTTATCATAATTCGACCAATCTGGAAGTACGATAAGATTTACAGGAAATCGCTCTGTAAGCATATTGACTTTATTAACTATTTCCGTTGCAAACACACGACTATCGCCATAAGCTATAACGACATTATTTCTTATTGTTGATGCCACCTTCTTCATTTTATTCAGGCTATCGATAGAATAATTATATAGTCTAACCTGATTTTTCAACATGGTACTATCATCGGGGAATGATTTTATCTGCCTAACATCAAGTTTTACATTGTCGGAGTCGTATCTATCTTCATCAAACTCCACCTCTTCTATTTTCCACGCATCATGATGTTTCTTAATAACTTTATTGATATGACTGTTAGGCACCAATGAATATTCGTTAACATTTCTTTCTGCTATCTCTTTTATATTATGAGCATAATTCATGCAACTGCTATCCATAGCAAAGATGAAGATATTGTTATCGGTATATTTATCCTTCATCAACTGCTCCAACCATTGCATTTGATATTGACGTGATGGCTTCACCTTCACCATATTTTCATGTCCTCTCACGAGGTCATCTCGCGGTGTCATTGGGTTTACTATCATGATGTCGTGATGCTCAGCAAATTTCATCACTCTATCAAAGGATTTAAGATGGAATGGTCCTACAATAATATCTGCATCAACGAGCCAAGTATCATTCAAAGCGTTGACGACCTTGTTAGTATCTTGATCAACGTCGAAGACTTTAAGTTCTATCTTCATATCGAGGCTGCTAACCATAGAGTCAACAGCTATCATAAAACCTTCATAGAAATGCAGATACGAGAATGGCTTGGCAAGGAGCTGTTTGTTGGTAGGTTCCAAGTCAAGGAATTCCTCATCCACTTGCTCCAAATAAAGAGGCATCATCAATGCGACCTTATACAATCTCTCAGAGTTAAAATCCACAGGAACAAAATCCTCTACAATTTCTATATCTTCCTCATTCTCAACAAGAGTATCGGCAGCAACAACTTCTTCTATAACTATTTTCTCATGGTAAGGAACTCTTATTATGGTACCAGCCTTGGGATTTCTCTTCACATCCTTATTTTCTTTCATAATCTCATACAACGAAACATCGTAAATATCGGCTATATCCTGCAACGACTGTTTCTTCTGGACTGTATGAATATAATATTGTTTTCCGTTATACTCTGTTATTACAGATGATTTGGCATCAACCTGAGCCATTAACGATGGTACAGATAACATCGTCATGAATGTAACAATAAGTAAGGAAAAAACATTTTTTAAAACTTTCATTCTCATCTTATTATAATAGAACAATTACACTTCCTTTGTTAAAACAATTTTTTACAAAGATAAGAAAAAGACTAATGGCAATAGGTCAATGACGAAAGTTTTTTTTGAAATCTGAGAAAGTGAGAATTTAGAAAAAAAGAAGAGACGTATCAATTGATGATCTGACCCCAAAAAGTTGGACAAAAAACTTTTGGGGTTTTATTATGCGTAAAAAACATGATCGTGAAGCATTGCTCAAATACATGGCGATGCTTAAGGAAGGTCGCTCCTTTAGATCTATC
>SUWU01000023.1:32293-37481 GCA_015061295.1 Lentimicrobiaceae bacterium | reverse complement strand
TATGATAAATTTAATTAATTTCAATCAGTCCAATGAAGCGCAAATATAACTTTTTTTTTGCAAAGTTCAACGTTACAGAAATAATATTTTTTTGATTGATTCAAGCACAAATTACACAGATTATATTGTCCACGAATGGGCGCGAATTTTACGCTAATGATTTTATCTACTCATATCGCAGGTATCAGCACTGATATTTTCCGAACCTGTCTCGAATGTGTGCCGCTATCTACTACATGGTTTCATCGTGCATAGACGATGAGGGTTTGAGTCTTTCTTATCCTTCTATTGCCTGATACCGAGAGTCCTTCCTTTATCAGCTGGTGGATATCATGTCCGCCGACTGATTTTTATTGAAGTATGGTTTGGCTTTGAGCCATGAGCGGTGAGCAAATAAACTTTAAAATTTAAATACTTTTAACTTTAGAACCACTTAAACTATTACAATTATGAATTGCTTAAAGGTTTTCTATTCTGCTTCTAATATCATCTAAGACCTCGCCTTTATAGGTAAAATATTTTGCACCCTGATATGCTCCAGAATGGTTGCGTTTTTCTGCAGGCATGAATGTTCCTACAAACGGTGAAAGCTTGTAAAGTCTGCCTTCGTACTCTATCTTATCATCGTCAGCGACTTTGACAGTAATGCCAGTAGGTATAAAAGTAAGAGTTGCTCCGATTGGAATATTCACCATGCTGAATTTGAAACGAGGACGTGTTTTCTTGCATGGTTCTTCTCCGACTTCACTTTTCTTAAAACGTGCCTCGCCAAGATATACTTCGTCAATTACGGCATCATCTAATGTGATGGATATGTCTCTAAGAATGTCGAGAGCTTTTGCAGGCGAAACATTGAAGAACTCTCTGTTCTGACGAATACGGAGGTCTGTTAGACGGTCGATTGTTTTATGAATCAGTTTTTCAACTTCTTCGTATTTGACAGTTTTAAGAGTAGCATAAATCTCAAATGGTAACGGCACTGCAGTGTTATCCAACTCTTTGGAACGCACATCAACAGGACGCGAACTTTTTCCAATCTTAACCCAGTCTTCCTTAAAACTTGGATTTGTCAAAATATAAACGTAGCCAGCTTCTTTCATACTGAAAAATATTTGGAACACAAAGGTAATAAAACTCCAAAAACATGCAACCAATATCGGAAGATTTTTTCTTGATTAAATCGTCTCCCATAAATTATGATTATCATGTTTAATGGGAGACATAAAAACTTTATCATAGTGATTTAAACATCTGCTCTATACAACGCTTTTTCTGTTCCATATTGGGATGAACATATAAATTAAGTGTCGTACTAATATTCGAATGTCCTAACAAAACACTCACAGTTTTATAATCGCAATTACTCTCAATACAGCGAGTGGCAAAGCTATGTCGAAGTCCATGAAACTTCAACGCTGGGATATCAAGTTGTTTCATTAGCCGTTTGTAGTAGTTGCGATATGTGCGTGGCTCGGTAGGCGTTGCTGAATTAGTAAGCACATAGAACGAGCCATTAACAACTCTTTTGAGGGTCTTGACTATGCGCAGCAAATCTCTTGTCATCGGGATTTCTCGTATCGAGTTTTTTGATTTTGGGGTATCAATAATTATCTCTGTTCGCTTCTCTATTTCACCAACGAGGTAAATGCGCTGGATTGTTTTAGTTACATATATCACGCCCTGCTCTGCATCAATATCGTCCCAGGTCAAGGCACACACCTCCCCAATGCGAAGTCCCGTACTCAGACAAATGTAGATTCCCAGATTTTGGAATGTAAAGTTGTTCTTTACAAACTCCATAATTTTGCGTTGGTTTGCCTTGCTCAACACTTCCACTTCCTGTCTCTCGCGTTCCGTTGGGAAGCGGATGTCTATCTGACGATGGGCAATCAGATTGTACTTAACGCCAAACCGCAATACCATCTTCAACACAATCAGAATATCCTTGATGGATTTCTGACTCAACCCCTCATCAAGTTTTGCAAACACAAATTGTTGAACATCTTCCTCACGAATATCTGCATTGCCCGCAAATGCAGGAAGGAGGTGGTTTGTAATCAATAGCGAGTATGCCGCAAAAGTTGACTTCTTAACATACTGCTGTTTGTCGGCTTGCCACAGCTCGACCACTTTCTTAAATTCTGTGTAATTCTCCATAATTCTAATATTTTATAAATCCATCGAATATTAATAAGAAAGAGTGAAGTTGAGTCCTCAATGTTCCGAATTTGAGATTCCCAGAGTTTAGCGGGGAGTGGATACACTGTGCGTTAGGGGATATTTCAGAGGTCACAAAATTGGCTGGTTTTGAATTTACTCAATATGTAACATATGAAGATAGCGGAAGTATTATTGCTCTTAGAGGTTTAAACTGTAAAAACGGCAGGTTGGACCTTTCGGATGTGAAGTATATTGATAATAGCAATTTAAGTAAGCTAACTAGAAGCAAACTTTACATTGGTGATATTCTATTTACATATGTAGGTACTGTTGGCGAGGTCGCAATAATTGAAGAGAACGATAGATATTACTTAGCTCCTAATGTTTCTCGCATTCGACTAAATAATGGTTATAATCCGTATTTTGTAAAACAATTATTGCATACCAATAGATTTTACAACAAAATCATTCTCCCTTTAATTGCAACATCTTCTCAGCCTGCATTATCTATGGAAAATGTGAGAAAGTTCGCATTGCAAATACCATCTATTTCAGAACAGCATAAGATATCTTCATTTTTGACGTTGCTAGACAAACGCATTGCTACCCAAATTAAAATCATTGAGAAACTTGAATCCTTAATTAAGGGGCTTTGTCAAAAACTAACACAACAGGGCAATCCGAATACGGCATTGAATGAGGCTCTTGTATGCTGCTCATCAACTTTGCAAGAAAGTTCAGTTCAAGAAGCTGGCGACTATCCCGTTTACGGGGCAACTGGCGTATGTGGTTATACAGATGCTCCCGAAGTTGATGGCGACTCTATTCTGATAATCAAGGATGGTGCTAGTGTAGGTGTTACCTCCTATGCTTCTGGCAAATACTCAGCAATCGGGACTCTGAATAGACTTGTTGCAAAGAGAGGATATTCATTGCGATACTTATATTATTGTCTTAAGGTCTTTAACTTTGCGCCATATCGTACGGGACTTGCAATTCCGCACATCTATTTTAGAGATTACGGGAAAGCGAAAGTGTGGTGTCCGCCAATAGAGGAACAGAAGCGTATCACAGACTCGCTATTATCGGTGGATCGGGAAATAGCAATAGAAAAATCGCTCTTGGAGCAGTTATACTCACAAAAGCGATTCTTATTGCAGGCGATGTTTATATAAACAAGTTGGAGAGCAGATAGCGTTTCTGCTCTTCATATTTTAGGGCAATCTGGCGTTCACAAATGATTTTTTCCAATATTTCGTCAAAAACACACGCTATAGTATCTTGCTCTTCTTTGCTGATATTCAATATAGGGAAACTATCAAGATCCTTCTTCTGGATATTTGGCAAACCTGAGCCAATACGCAAAGCCATAATAGATTGTTCTTTAAATTTTAAGTAATGGAATAGGTACTTATAATTGAATGAGGTTATAGGATCTATTAGTGTATAGCAATGTCCTCCACTCCAAAATGGAACGCCATTGTATTGCACATAACCGCACGAATTACCACCCTCGCTTATTGATATTGTGTTAGCAGGTGTATTGAAGTCCTCCAAATATCCAGACGGAACGATACCTCCATTCATTACATAGTACGAACCTGTCTCTGATAATTCCTCTCCATTGATTTGTTGTCCTTTATGAATTTTGGCGACATTTCCCAATTGAATATACGCAGCGCCATCAATATTAAACAACCTTTCGTATATCCCCTTAATTAAGGATTCTAATTCTTTGTCGATTGATTTTATTTTCAATATCTAACAAAATTTATTTGTTAATAATTATTAACTAAAATAATTTGTAAACTCATCATAAATATTGTACTTTTGCCACGTTAACCAAAAATTTAGTAGTATTATGAAATCAATTGAACATAATAATGAGTTTTTTGTATCACAAAATGAAAACCCACTATTTCCAGAAGGTTATATAATGTGGAGAGATGAGATTATCTCATTAATTGAAAAACATAAATATCAGTCGATTTTAAATGTAAATACCGAGCTCTTGACTCTGTATTGGAAAATTGGCAATGATATTATCAAGAAGCAGAAAGAGAAGAAATGGGGAGCGCAAGTCGTGGAACAACTATCAAAAGATTTATCCAAAGCATTTCCCGACGATAGAGGTTATTCTTCTCGTAACTTATGGGAAATGAAACGTTTTGCAAAATCATATCCTTCATTCCCAATTCTGCAAGTGCCACTTGCAGAATTTCACGAAAGACAAATATCCGAATCATCTTTCCCAAAATCAACAGAAACAAACAGCGATTGGATAAAGGTCCCTCTTACACAAATAACGTGGTATCACCACATTTCTCTTTTATCTAAAGTCAAAAATGAAGTTGAGCGTGCTTTTTATATTATGGCAACTGCATCTGAAGGTTGGAGCCGAGATGTTATGCTGACGCAAATAACTAATGGATATATCAAAGCCAAAGGGAGATCCATTAATAATTTTAGCGAGACTCTGCCATCTTTTCAATCAGACTTGGCACGTTATACTTTTAAAGACCCTTACAATTTTAGTTTCCTTGGCACTGTCGCATTGCAAAATGAATTAAGCATGGAAAAAGACTTGTCGAAGAAAGTAATGGATTTTCTTCTTGAAATGGGAAGAGGTTTTGCATTCGTCGGTAGACAATATCGTTTAAATGTTGATGGGGATGATTATTATATCGACATTCTGATGTATCATCTTCAGTTGCACTGCTATGTTGTTGTTGAGTTGAAAATGTTTGAATTCATTCCCGAATATGTCAGCAAGTTGAACTTTTACATATCAGCCGTTGACGAATATGTAAAGACAGCTGAAGACAAACCAACGATAGGGCTTTTGTTATGTCGTTCAAAGAGTGATACAAAGGCACGTTTTGCATTGAGAGGTATAACGCAGCCTTTAGGTATAGCACAATTTGAGACCGATAAACTGTTTGAAGATGTTGCGTCATCGCTTCCTCAAATAGACGAGATGTAAAAATATATTAAGGATTACAAATCCTTTTCGAGCGCGATTAGTAAT
>SUWU01000023.1:0-32283 GCA_015061295.1 Lentimicrobiaceae bacterium | reverse complement strand
TACATTTCGATACAGCTATTGTAAATTATAGTTTAGTTTCTATTGGCGATTGTATTGAACAATTATCTCAGAGGAATAAAAATGGAAAGATTAAAGTAGTATTATCCGTCAGCAATAAGAATGGTTTTGTAAATCAATCCGAGCAATTTGAAGATAGAGAAATCGCAAGTGAGGATACATCAAACTACAAGATAGTACGCCCTAATGACTTTGCGTACAACCCTGCTCGTATAAATGTTGGTTCAATAGCACGATTACACAATTATTCATGCGGCATTGTAAGTCCTATGTATGTGTGTTTTCATACCATGTCAATGCTTTTGCCTGAATATTTTGAACACTTTTTTAGTACATCGTATTTTAAACATGAGATGTACAAACGATTGGAGGGAAGTGTAAGGCTTTGTCTAACATATGATAGTCTTTGCAATATTAAGATTGCTTTACCGTCAATAAATGAGCAACAACAGTTTGTTTCTCAAATTAGTGCTATAAGTAGCAAAATAATAAATGAGGACAAATTACTTGTCTTATACCAAACACTTAAACAGTATCTCTTGTCCCAGATGTTTATATGAACATCTGGGCAAGAAGATATTGCTTCTGCAATTGTAATGAGGTCAGCTTGCTAGTCTCTACGCTTATGATGTCATCGCAGGCGTTTAAAGTTGCGGCTATCAACTTAAGGTTGTGTTGATTGAATGAATATGGGATTCTGTAATTCTCAATATCGCCTTTTCCAATATTCATTTGCGCTGCACCTTGTCCACACGCAATCATAGCTTGCTCAAATCTTTTGCAAGACAATGCTTGATAGACATATTCTCTATCTACATCCAATGCCAGTTGCAAGAGCCCGACTCTTTGATTAAGGAGATAATTACCTGCCAGACATAGCGATACCCTGCCTACATTGCCAGTTAGTGAGATTAATATATCTCCTTCTCCTAGAATCTGATGTTCTTGAATATCATTGGGTATATTGATTATACTATTGCAACTATTAGTATCGATATATCGTGCTCCAGAAACATTAGCGATTGTGATAATTTTATAGTGTCCAGCTGGATTATATGTACTACTCTGGAAAGCATACCCATTTTTGAGAGTGGCTATTTCAGACAGAGATATACTTGTTTCCAAAAGATCCTTGCGACTAAATAGTTTATTACTAATCGCGCTCTTTAGTTTCTTTAAGTCCTCAATGATTTTAATTTGGGTAGCAATGCGATCGTCTATTAAAGACAAAAGCGATGATACTTTACTCTGCTCTTCAAGATTAGGAATAAATGTTTTGATTTTTCTTACCTCATTGGCAGATATCTCTAAAAATGTTGAGCCACACGATTTGCGTATTAGTTCTTTCGTTAGGGTTACAACAAGGTAATACAAATACTCATAACAAACGATTTCCTCATTTGCTATCAAAGACTGAAAGCCTTGGTTTGTACAACACTCCTCTTTTGCGATAGAGCTTTCTCCTATTGTGGCACGAGTACTCAAAAGGATGGTGTTTATAGGAAGAAGTTTTGCGCTTGAATTATTTAACCCTTCTTGCGATATTGTGCGTTCACTTTTATCCGCATACTTATTCTTGCCAATTTCCGATGGAGTAAACCATTGTATGCCACCATTCCAATATTCTTGAATAGTTGTGTCTGGTGTTCCACCACCCACAATAGTTGCAAGTTTTGAGATCGTAGTCTGAGAGTAAGGTTTACTAAACTCTGGGAATCTCAAATTCGGAACATTGAGGTTTTTATTGTTATTTTCTGTTGCCATAGTTATACGCATTATTCAACAATACCCAATTCCTTCAAATAGACCTCGATCTGCGCATCGAGTTCGGTGCGCTTCGCCTCAAGCTCCTTAATCTCTGCCATCACAGCCTTGATGTCGATCTCCTCCTCTTCCTCGAAGGTATCTACATAGCGTGGGATATTGAGGTTGTAGTCATTCTCCTCAATCTCCTTCAAAATTGCGCAATGGCTATACTTCTCAATCTCGGTACGGTTGCGATAGGTCTCGATAATCTTCTGGATATGCTCTGGGCGAAGTTTATTCTGTGTTTTGACCTTTTCAAACTCCTTGCTGGCATCGATAAAGAGAATATTATCATCCGACTGACGGCACTTCTTCATTACTAAGATACAAGTTGGAATGCTTGTTCCATAGAATATATTTGCAGGCAGACCGATAATAGCATCAATATAGTTCTTCTTCTCGATAAGGAATCTACGAATTTTACCCTCAGCAGCACCTCTGAACAACACTCCGTGAGGTGCAACACAAGCCATCGTACCGCCATCGTTCAAGTGATAGAGCATATGAAGGATAAATGCATAGTCAGCCTTTGACTTTGGAGCGAGAACTCCCGCCTTGCTAAAACGGTCATCATTGTTGAATTTATCGGCGGCCGACCATTCTGCCGAAAAAGGTGGATTTGCCACAACAGCATCAAACTGTTGTTCTCCTAATTCGTCATTTTCGAGCGTATCTCCATTATGTATTTCAAAATCTTTATATTTGATACCGTGTAGCAGCATATTCATTCGGCAAAGATTGTATGTTGTAGGATTCTTCTCTTGTCCGAAAATTGCATCGGCATTACCAATACGTGCTGTGCGCAACAACAATGAACCACTACCGCATGTAGGGTCGTAGATGGTTTTAAGACGGGTCTTGCCTGTGATGACAATCTCAGATAGTATCTGACTTACTTCCTGTGGAGTATAGAACTCTCCAGCTTTCTTGCCGGCACCAGCAGCGAACTGACCAATCATATATTCGTACGCATCACCTAAGATGTCAATATCTTCAGCTTCGTTAAGTCCGAAATCAATACCATCAAGATTTAGTAGCACATCACTAATGAGACGATTCTTATCTTCGGTAGTCTTCCCTAATTTCTGATCTGCAAGATGAATATCACCAAACAATCCTCCGAAATCACTTTCGCTGTCATGTCCCAAAGTGCTATCTTCTATTTTCTTCAGCGAGCGTTCTAATAAAGGAAGTATGTTCTCCTTATGCTCGATTTTAGAAATTACGGTAGAATATAAAAATTCAGGTTCTACAAAATATCCTAAATCTTGGATACATTCTTCTTTAAGTGCTTCCTTCAACTCATCATCATTACCATCCCATGCTTGTTTGAAAGTGACGCCATCGGCTTTAAGAATATCATCAGCAGTCCTTTCAATCTTTTCTGATAAATATTTATAGAAAATAAATCCGAGAGTATAATACATAAAATCGCCAGCAGGCATATTGCCTCTCAAAGTGTTGGCGACAGTCCATAATTGATTACGGAGTTTCTGTTGTAATTCTTCACTCATTTTATCTATTTTTTTAATTCCAATTAAATGTATCGATAATGGTACGTAGTTTTGCCATTACTCGTTTAAAAATATTTCGTCTTTCGATAAGACCTACTTTTTTCTGTTTAATAGCTTCCTGTATTATTTCAATTTTTTCACGTTGCAGATAATCGTATTCACGAAGAAATTCTACGAGTGATTCTTCATTGAGTTCTTCATCCTTTGCAAGTTCTGCGACAGCTTTATTCTTTTCTTCTGTAACATATTCTTTCAAACGTGACTCCAAATCAACAGAGCCATCAGCCTTTGCACGTTGAAAACCTGATTTGTCGTTGTCGACATTATGCTTGATGAAACCGTCAATAAGTTTTGTTTTATTACGCATTGCAGCATCTTTTATCATTGTATCCAAGATATTCTGGCGTTTCTGTTCATAATCATCAGCATCTGGATTTAAATCTTCGATCAAGGCAAGGATATAAGCGACATTAATAACATCACTGTGTAAAAGTTCCAAACAAAAATCTATATCATCAAGTTCTACATCTCCGTATTCTGTTGAAGATTCTTCCGCACCTTTTACTTGTTCGGAAGGTTTATCTATTACACCTATAGTTATATCAAGATATTTGCTGCGGAAATCCATGTATTCTTGTTCCGACATTATGAAGTATGGATCATCTGCGTTATAATCTTCATAGATCTGAACTTCAATCTTACCTCTGATAATCTCTCTGAAAGCTAAAATAAAGTTCTTTTTGTCATATTCACTCTTCAGCTGGTCGATACAAGATGGCTTCGGATATTTCTCAAGAAATTCAATCATCTTAATATTAAGTTCTTTCCTTACCTTCTCGTATGGTTCACGGACGATATATTCATTAGGTTCATTGTTACTAAATAACCGTATAGAATCATCGACTTTTGTTTTTAAATCTCTGAAACAAACTATTTTTCCAAATCTTTTTTTCTCATTCAAGACACGATTAGTACGACTGAATGCCTGTAACAATCCATGATACTCAAGATTTTTATCTACATATAATGTATTAAGTTTCTTAGCGTCAAAACCTGTAAGGAACATACCGACGACTAACAAAAGATCGAGTGGTTCCATATCCTTTTTACGTTTCTTCATTCTCTCGTTGAGATCGTCGTAGTATGCGCCGAAATTATCAGTCGAAAAGGCAGTGCCAAACATTTCGTTGTAATCGTCAATAACCATCTGTAATTCGTCGGATGTAACTTTATCATCGACAAATCCTTGGTTCATTCCCGTAAGTTCGTCGTCTTGACTTGCATTTGCAGAATACGAGAATATGGCACCAATTTTAATCTTAGGATTGAGAGATTTGAATATCTTATAGTATTTCAATAACATCGGCACAGACTGTATGGCAAACAGAGCATTGAAGTCACCATCGAATGTGGATTTGTTATAATTGTTGAGAATAAATTGTGCGATCTCAGTCATTCGGCATTCTGCTTCCATGTCAACATCTTTACGACCTTCATAATATTCTACCAAGAAGCCCAGTACATTCTCGTCTGCGATAGCATCTTTAATCATATATTTATGAAGACACTCTCCGAACACTTCCGCTGTCGTATGTTCCTGCTTTGCGTTTTCTGCAAAAATAGGCGTACCTGTAAAACCAAATATCTGGAGGTTTTTGAAAAAGCCCACGATGTTCTTATGACAATCTCCAAAATGACTACGATGACACTCGTCAAAAATCATGATTACCTTTTTATTTCGTACATCTTGGAGATGTTTGTTGTAATAATCTTTTGTAACTGCACAATTCAACTTTTGAATGGTAGTTATAGTTATCTTGGAATTTGTTTTTATGTTAAATTTCGACAGCAAACCTGGATCTCCACTTAACCGAGCGATTAACTGCCCTGTATTATCAGTACTATCAACAGCATTAGGCTCAAAAGCATCGTATTCACTTTTAGTTTGAGTATCTAAGTCATGTCTATCAACAACAAAGATAACTTTGTCGATACCATCAATTTCTGAAACAAGTTGTGCTGCCTTGAACGATGTTAACGTTTTACCTGCACCAGTGGTATGCCATACATAACCATTCTTGTTTGTATTTTCTACACGATTGAGAATCTCTTCTACAGCATAATACTGATATGGACGTAGTACCATCAACGATTTTTCTCCTTCGTGAAGTACAATATATTTACTGATAATTTTACCAAGAGTACATTTATCGAAGAAGAAGTTGGCGAAGAGATTTAATTCATTAAACGGCTTATTATCTTTGTCTGTCCAATTGAATGTAAACTTATATCCACCATTGGGATTATTGGCGAAGTAGCGTGTATTGACACCATTAGAAATCACGAAGATCTGAATATAGTCGAACAAACCATGAAATGAAGTCTTATGATAACGTTGAACCTGATTGTAAGCCTGCTTCAATTCTACGCCACGTTTCTTCAATTCAATCTGAACGAGAGGCAAACCGTTGACGAGAATCGTAACATCATAACGACACTTCTTACGACCTTCAACAGTTATCTGGTTAGCTACCTGAAATTCGTTCTGACACCACTTCTTCGTATTGAGGAACTCCACCCAGATATTCTTTCCATCATCAGTTTGCAACGTATACAAATCACGGAGTTTCTTAGCCTTTTCGAAACGAGTGCCACCTTCCAAATGTAACAAAATGCGGTCAAACTCGGCATCCGTAAAACCAGTGCGACCATTAACTTCCAATTCTCTACGATTATGCTTCTCTAATTGTCGCTTGAAATTTTCACGTAAATTCTCTTCCTCTCTGATTATTACACGCTCATAACTATTTCCAACAAGAGTTTTAATTAAACCCTCTTCTAATGCTGCTTCACTCTGGATTGTCATACGCTTACTTTATTATTTTAAATGACATAATAATTGAGTGTTCAAAAATAGTTAAAATAAATTAACATTTACTTTAAAAATGTTAAAAGCTTAATTTTGTTTGGGAAAAGCCATGATAAAAAGTAAAGTGAAGATGCAGTCTAATAAATGCAGTTCATTACAAACGACTACTCACCATCCATTGTTAATTACAATCTAGACAACGCTTTTCTCAAAAATCTTATCGTAATCTTTATCGTATTGCAACGAATGTATCTCACCATCACAAACTGCGGTGAAAACCGAAACAAGCTCTTTCTCGTTCTTGTCTTCGCGAATGTATTGTTTCTTGAATTTTGGTTTTATGGTTTGAGATTCCATTTCTTTGAGTTTGTGTTTCAAGGTCTTCTCGGCTGTTTCACCAAAAGCGACATGCCACCAATATTTCGCCACGATTTCTTTCTTAGTGTTATAAATTAAGAGATGTACCGCCGGATGCAAGACCTTATTACCGTTATGAATCTCAAAATAAAGCGCTCGCCCTACAATGTTACCTTGCTCGTTTACAAGAGGAAGAAACTCTGTCATTGACGATGACTTTGACAATGACACTGACATTGACACTGACATTGACTTTGATACCAAATCTAACGCTGACTCAGAAGTTTTTGTCTTACTTTCTTGGTGACTTAGAGACTCGGTGACTTGGCGACTTAGTGACTCGGTGACTTGGCGACTTAGAGACTCGGTGACTTGGTGACTTAGTGACTCGGTGACTTGGCGACTTAGTGACTCGGTGACTTGTAGACTTATCGTCTCGTTGACTTGTTGACTTATTTCAAAAATCTCAACAATTTCCGTTCCTTTCGGCACCTTAATCTCAAACTTATCGCCTTTCTTCTTCCCTATCAATGCTTTGGCTATCGGCGAAACAAACGAAATCAAACCTTTTGAGGCATCGGCTTCGTCAACGCCGACAATACGAATGACTTTGTCGTTGTACTTAACATACATTCCGAAACTGACAACATCGGGATTGGTTTTGGTATTATCAATCAAGACTGCACTGTTGATGCGTTCTGACAAAAGTCGCATCTTTGCATCTAAATAGTTTTTGATCACATAATTAGAGCCTGCGTCTGTCCATTCTTTTTTAAGTGTTTCCATCTCGTCCTGAAGTTTTTTCAAACCTTCCGGCGTGACGTAATTAGGAGTCCCCGATGGCAAAAAAGCTCTCGGCAACACCATCGGAACTTCTTCCTGATCACCTTCTTTGACAAAACCGCGACTCATGGTATAAGTTACTGAGATACTGAGTTGCTGAGTATCTTAGAATCTTAGCATCTCAGTATCTCGGCATCTTAGCAACTTAATTAAACATCATCTCTACTTTGCCAAATCGTGTCTCGACGCAGTCGTATGAAGCAGCGAAACTCATTATCGTATTCAAGGCTTTCTTACTTGGTTTTTCGTTTCTGTAAGTCTCTTTAAGACTTTTTCTGATTTGGCTTTCTAAAGAATTTTCTGTTGAGTAATAAAGTGTAGATTTTATATCCATAGGCATATTATTTTGTTTTCAATATGCCTACTTAACGCAATAAAATCTCACTTTATTTTATCAATCTTAAAAATTATTTACAGTAAGCGTTAAATTGTGTTCTTTCACCATTTTTCTCAAGTTAATAAGAGCATAACGCATTCTTCCTAAAGCAGTATTAATACTAACATTTGTAGCATCTGCAATCTCCTTGAAAGACATATCGGCATACATTCTCATATTCAAGACTTCCTTCTGTTCTTCAGGGAGGAGCTCTATCATCTTACGTAAATCACTGTAAACCTGTTCTGTAACCATAGAGTCTTCTATAGAAGGATCACTAAGTTTAGCATTATTCAACAAATCATAGTCATTGTCTTTATTAACCTGATCCACCATCGGCAGTCTGTTCGCCTTACGGAAATGATCTATAACAAGATTATGTGCGATACGCATCGCGAATTGTATAAACTTACCTTCTTCCTTATACGCGCCAGCTTTGATGGTACGTATAATCTTTAGGAATGTATCTTGAAAAATATCATCAGCAAGCTGTCTATCTTTGACGAGCATTAAGATGTATGAAAAAACTTTATTTTGATGACGCTCTACCAACAATTCAAAATCAGCGACGTTACCGTTCTTGTAACCATCGACTAATTGTTTGTCGCTTAATATTTCTACCATAATTTCTCTTTGTTTTAATTAAAGAGTAAAGTATATTCGATAGTGCGTCTCCTATTTTTTGAGGTTATACAATAAATTTAAAATTCTTTCGTAGAAAGTTTTGCAAATATAATAATCTTTTCGTTACCAACAAACATTTTTTCGTAAATTCGTAAACTTTTTTTCAGACTTATAATTTTGGTGATTAATGAAGAAGTTAGAATCAATCAGCATATATGGCGCAAGAGTTAATAATTTAAAAAACATTAACTTAAGTATTCCCAAAAACAAGTTCGTTGTGATAACAGGCTTGTCGGGTTCAGGCAAGTCATCGCTCGCTTTCGACACTATTTATGCCGAAGGTCAGCGTCGTTATGTGGAAAGTCTTAGTGCTTACGCCCGTCAGTTTTTGGGACGTATGACGAAACCCGATGTCGATTTGATTACCGGGCTGTCTCCTGCCATCGCGATTGAGCAGAAAGTCAACTCGAGCAACCCGCGCTCTACAGTTGGCACAAGCACAGAGATTTACGAATATCTCAAACTTCTTTACGCAAGAATTGGTCGCACCTTCTCTCCTATCTCTGGTACCGAAGTCAAACGTCATCAAATCAATGATGTGATAGATTTTATCCTCGAACAGAAAGGTTGCGCCGTTTATATTTTGTCGCCTATAATTTTGCCTGAAGGAAGAAAAATAGAAGAACATTTCAACATTCTTCTGCAACAAGGTTTCAACCGTCTTTACATAGAAAATAAGATGGTACGTATCGAGGATTTTCTCAAAGAAAAGAACTTCGACAATATTAATAATGTAAGGATTCTTATCGACAGATTGAAGGTCAACGACAAGACTTCCGAGTTGATTCCGCAGATTTCCGATTCGGTACAGACTGCTTTTTATGAAGGCAAGGATAGCTGTATCATATTGGTTGACAATACTGAACATTATTTCTCTTCACGTTTTGAAGCAGACGGAATAACATTTGAGACGCCGACAACACATCTTTTCTCTTTCAACAATCCTTACGGTGCTTGTCCGAGATGCGAAGGCTTCGGCGACATAATCGGCATCGATCCCGACTTGGTCATTCCAGACAAATCGCTGTCGATTTACGACAATGCTGTGGCGTGTTGGCGCGGCGATAAAATGAGTGCGTGGCGCGACCAACTGATTCGCAACGCTCGTCATTTCGACTTCCCTATCCATAAGCCTTATTATGAACTGACGAAAGAACAGAAAGAACTTCTTTGGAAAGGCAACAGATACTTTGGAGGTATTGAAGATTTCTTCAGAGAAGTTGAAGCTCAATCATATAAGATTCAATATCGTGTGATGTTATCGCGTTATCGTGGAAAGACGACATGTCCTGAATGTAACGGATTACGTCTTAGAAAAGAGGCGAGTTACGTCAAGATTAACGGAAAGAGCATCACCGAGTTATGCGAGATGCCTTTGTCGAAGTTAAAAATATTTTTCGATGAATTGACTTTGACAAAGACAGAACACGACATTGCAGAACGTCTCTTAACAGAAATTAAGAATCGTCTTAACTTCTTGATAGAAGTAGGTTTAGAATATCTCACCTTAAATCGTGCAGCCAACACTCTTTCTGGCGGTGAGTCACAGAGAATCAACCTCGCGACTTCATTAGGTAGCACTCTCGTCGGCTCCACATATATCTTAGACGAGCCAAGTATCGGGCTTCACTCGCGTGATACGCAACGACTTATAAAGGTCTTACGCAGATTACGCGACATCGGCAATACCGTCATCGTAGTTGAACACGACGAGGAGATAATTCGTAGCGCCGACCATATCATCGACATTGGACCTTACGCTGGCGTCAATGGTGGCGAAGTAGTTTTTGAAGGTGACATTGAAAAGATGATGAAGATAAACGATGACAATGACGATGATAATGACGATGACAATGACAATAAAACTAAGTCGATGACGGCGAAATATATCTGTGGCGAGAAGCAGATTCCTGTGCCAACAAAACGTCGTAAGTGGAACAACGCCATTGAGTTTGTCGGATGCGCTGAGCATAACTTAAAAAATATTAACGTCAAGATTCCTTTGAATGTAATGGCTGTCGTTACTGGCGTCAGCGGATCAGGTAAATCTACATTAGTCAACGAAATCATTTATAAATCCTTAAAGAAACATTTTGAAGGAACGTCCGACAAGGTCGGTTCTTTTGGCAAGATACAAGGCAGCCTGATGGCGATACAGAATGTAGAATTTATAAATCAAAATCCAATAGAACGCTCATCGCGTTCAAATCCTATTACTTACGTCAAGGCTTTCGATGACATACGACAACTTTTCATCGAGCAGAAACTTGCGAAGAACCGCGGATTAAAACCTGGATATTTCTCTTTCAACGTAGCTGGAGGTCGCTGCGACAATTGTCAGGGCAGCGGAACACTGAAGGTTGAGATGCAGTTCATGGCAGACATATATCTGAAATGCGACGTATGTAATGGCAGCCGCTACAAAGAAGAGGCGCTTGAGATAAAATTCAAAGGCAAGAACATTAGCGACATCTTGAATATGAGTATTGACGAAGTCGTTGAGTTTTTCAGTAACAACAATGAAGGAGAATTTAAGACTATCATAGAGCGTATCATTGCGAAAATGAAGCCTTTACAAGATGTAGGTCTCGGTTATCTTCAGGCGGGGCAGTCATCATCGACGCTGAGTGGCGGGGAAGCGCAGCGTATCAAACTCGCTTCTTTCCTCATCAACGGCAACAACGAAAAACCGACATTATTTATCTTCGACGAGCCGACGACAGGACTTCATTTCCATGACATAAACAAACTGTTAAAAGCTTTCGACGCATTAATTAATAATGGTCATTCGCTCATCGTCATCGAACACGACCCTGATGTAATCAAGGTTGCAGATTGGATTATCGACTTAGGACCAGAAGGTGGCGACAAAGGCGGAGAACTCGTCTTTGAAGGGACACCAGAAGAATTGAAGAAGTGCGAGAGATCGTTTACAGCGAGAGTGTTATAACTATAAGAGACGCCATAATTGGCGTCTCTATCACTATCTATCAACTGTTAATTAACAAGTTATTTCTTAATTTTCTTTTTAAAGATTTTCTTTCTAAATATAAATCCCGCCATTATTATAAAGAGAGCAGTAACGACTCCTAGTGTTATGAGACTTGCTTTGAACGACTGCGGAGCATATCCCAATATGAGCATGATAGGGAATCCTAAGATGATGGCAGGGAAAGTCTGAAGTACCAGATTATTAGCTGCTGGCGTCTCAAACTTAGGATCTATCTCGCGAAGCAAAATCATACCATTACTTGCTGTTCCTGTGAGCATTCCAAACATGCTAAGGAAACCTTCATTCTGATATGTTGGATAAAGATGTTTTGAAGCTGCGCGCAGATACCAGAACGTTGCGATAGCTCCTAATACACATACTATAATCAATGGAACAATGAAACCACTTAAGTTTTTGAAGCTTATAGCTGCTGTTCCTGCTACAATCATAACATCGAAACAGAAACCACTGATACGGTTTAGCAGATAGTTATTAGCATATTCACGACTCATCAGTTTGACTTTTCTAAATTTATTCATAATCCATTTAACGATGACACCGAACAAGGTTCCAAACAAGAAATTAAATCCCCAAAGCATTGGCTTTAAGGTATTTGTACCGAAGTCACCGAGATCCATCTTCTGAATTGAGTTAACAAAGAGAAATACAAAGAAATAAACCAATAAAACAAGACATATCTGTATCGAGAATTTATCTATTGACTCACTATCTGGAATATCATTTTCACTCTGATAATCGTCTAAGGTATTAGTCTGACGCTCTTCCATCTCTTGGACAGTAATAATTCCTTTCTTTCTCAATATGTTAAGATAAATAACGCCAATAACACTACCTACGATAAATCCCATTGCAGCTATAGAAAGTCCAAAGTCAGCACCAGCGAAGTCTATGCCTTGAAGCTTAGCTTGCCCTGTATAAATCGTTCCGAAGTTAAGAGCCTGTCCTGGACCTTGTCCGTAACCCATAGGCAACAACAATCCACTTGCATAGAATATCACTTTACCAAAATAGAATAGCAATATTGTCGCGCCTAAGCCTACGATAGCTTGAATAAGATAAGTACTTGCAGTAAGAGTTCCTGTTTCAATAACGGTCATTGTCGAGGATTTTGATTCTATCTTATTATTTTTCAATGCAAGAGCTACAAAGCCAAGACCAAGTGCATGATAAGTAATGATTTCCATTGATTGTTTGTTAACCACATTATCCATTCCTGGAATAAGTTTTAAGCAAAGCAACAATGCTCCTCCTAACAATGCAGAAGGTATCAAACTTTTTCTAAGGAAAGGAACTTTACGTCTTAAAATATTGCCAGCTAACAAACCGATTGCTATAATGCAAAACTGTAATAACCAACGCCACGCTTCAGGAGTTGCAAATGATGTGATAATTTCTTGATTTGCAGATGAGTTACATAATGTCATCAGAATATTCATAATTACTCGTTTTTAAGGATTACAAAAATAGTAATATTTTTTACTATTTATTGTTTTTATTGAAAAAAGTTTAAGTATCTAAGTCTCAGAGCTAACAAGACTACGGGACAACGAAACTACCTATAAACTCACATTGTTGACTAAAAAAATAGCCCTTGAGATTTTTAGAATCGAAAAAAAACAACAAAAAAAGCGATTCTATCTCAAGGGCTGCTGAAAAAACGTTTCTGCATTGGGAGTGCAGAATCTTACGTCACAATTATTATTAATAAAACCGAGGGCAAAGATACCCTCGGTTTAAAACGTTTATATATTAAAAACAAGTTTTCGGTAATATTTAGTAAGACAATGAGAAATCTCAATACTCATTCCAGCTACTCATCACATCTAAAGGCTTTCTCAC
Organism: Lentimicrobiaceae bacterium; assembly: GCA_015061295.1. Taxonomy (GTDB): domain Bacteria; phylum Bacteroidota; class Bacteroidia; order Bacteroidales; family F082; genus Limimorpha. The sequence continues at coordinate 18,964 of SUWU01000023.1, read as the reverse complement.
TTTCTCTCTTGTAGGAGCATCGGGATATCCGAGACTTATCAGCAAGGGAATACGTCTGTTTTTCACTCCGAGTATCTTCTTTATCTTTTTCTCGTCGAACCAGCCCATTATACAAGTCCCCAATCCCAAGTCAGCTGCTTGAAGACAAAATTGATTTACAGCGATGCCAACATCAAACGTGCTATAATCTTTATTCTTTATAATTCCACCTATCTTGGTCATAAAATCCTGTTTCTCAATAACGACAGCTACGATAACAGGACATTGATGTGTAAACTTATTCATTCCCAATCCTATTGAACATTCTGCGATCTGTTCTTTTTTCTCTACATCATCAACAACGACAAACTTCCATGGTTGAGAGTTGTTAGCTGATGGTGACAATCGTGCGGTTTCAAGACATTGTAAAATCTTTTCTTTTTCAACTTCCTGATTCTTATATTTTCTGTCACTTTGTCTTATCTTAGCTAATTCGGCGAACTTCATGATTCTTTATTATTTAAAACATTACTATAAATTTCTTTAAGTCCAAGAATGTGTTTTTCTATAGAGAACACTTCTCTACATTCTTCCTTAACAACATTGGCTATCATGGCATTATCATCTAAATCATTCAAAATATCACGTGTTTTTGAAGCGAAATCGAGAGGATCATTGGTTCTATATAGAGATGCGTATTTTCCATTAAAAGTTATCTCTTTTATCATCTCATTATCATTAACCACCACATTAGTTCCGCACAGCATCGCTTCAATCACAGGCAAAGCCACTGCCTCCGTATCTGAGTGATATACAAAAACATCAAGTTGTGATATAAAATTTGTCGTATCAGCCCGTCTTCCCACGTAAGTGATATAATTATCCAAGCCTTGCACTATATAATAGTAGCGACAATCGTTATAAAATTCCTCATACTCATCAAGTTCTTCTCCTGCAACCAAACAAGTAAAGTTGCGACCTGTTCGGCGCAGTTTTCTAACCATCTCCATAACATTCATCACATTATGTTCTGGTGTAAAATCTCCTAAAGTTCCAATAAGGTATCTAAAATCATCAATAAAGAACTCGTCTCTTAAGGAGTTATATTTAGCATTATCAAGTCGTTTTGACGAGAAAGCATGAAACAATTTATAATGTTTTTTAGGATTCAGCTTATAGTTCGAAATCATACGATCTTTTTGCACATTAGTCTGAAATATTACGGAATCTACATGAGAAAGGACATATTTGTGCATAGATCTATTAAAGCCTCTCAGTTCGTCATGATAGAAATAACTTGAATATACGACTTTCGTTTTCGTGTATTTACAAGCCTTCATGACATAATATGCGTCTATGTAATTGTATGTATGAACTATATCTATTTTATTATTTCTGATATAACGTCTAAGTTTCAATATCTTAGTGATGTCATAAAATTTAAAATCAGTATAACAGATTTCAAATACGTTAACATCTTTAAGTTTAATATTAGAGACAATATCTTTTATCAGATTGTCGATTTCGTATAGATAAGGATTAGTATGTAAGAATAGCACGTTCATTTTGAATACAAAAAAATCCAGTTGAAACCGGATTATGATGTGCCCATGAGAAGACTCGAACTTCCAAGAGCTTAAGCTCACTACACCCTGAATGTAGCGTGTTTACCAATTTCACCACATGGGCTTTAAGCTTTTGGGATTGTGCCCAGGACAAGAGTCGAACTTGCACGACGCATTCGTCACCACCCCCTCAAAGTGGCGTGTCTACCAATTTCACCACCTGGGCTTTAAAACGCTGCAAAGATACATCTTTTTTCTTTCGATAACACACTCCACAGCATTTTTTTTAAACTTTTTTTTAATTATTTTATAACTATTTAATACTTAATAAATTTAACAATCTGACTTCTCTCCTCTCCCACTACATTGATAATATATAATCCTTCATTCAAGCTCATCAACATTTCCGACATCATTGTCTTGTTATATTTATTTATCACATTATCACACAACATTTTACCCATCACATCATACACCTTCATATTCAAATCACCATCTACATCAATATCGATATTTACATTTCCATTTGATGGATTAGGATATACAGAAATGAGAGGTTTTACGGCAACATCTGTCTTTTCTTCTACATAAAGCGACTCTAAAGCCTGCATAAAATCAGGTATTCCGTATCCATATTCATTATTAGGATTTGATGAATTATTAGCATTTTGTCTAAGCACATCTCTTATCGCGCTTGCTGGATGATGCTTATTCGCCTGCCAAAGACATGTGGCCATGCCCGCTAACACAGGACAAGCAAAAGAAGTTCCCGAACCATCATTGTAATTATCCCATCCCACAGCGATAGTTGCTCCATGTCCAAAAGCCATTACATCGGGTTTTATCCTTCCATCATAAGTAGGACCTATAGAACTAAAATATGCTCTATTACCATCAGAGCCCACAGCGCCAACAGTCAAGACATTTTCTCCATCAGCAGGAGCGCCGATGTAAGGGAAAGCATTAGCGCCATCATTTCCAGCAGCATTGATACACAATATACCCCTCGATGCTGCTATCTCCGCTCCTATTGTTATTACAGCTGTCTTTCCATCTAAATCCTGATAGTCATGATCCATTTCTGCATCATCAAAAAATATATATGCTAACGAAGTACTTATCACGTCAACTCCAAGACTATCGAGGAACTCTGCTGCTGAGACCCAATTATATTCCTCGATGACATTCTCTCTGTTAACATCTTCAGTTCTACACAAGACATATGACGCGTCAGGTGCTGTTCCCACATACTTATCAGGAACATCTCCTGCCATCAAGCCCCAGCATGAAGTACCATGAGCAGACTCTGAAAACACATTACCACCTTTATATAAATAATCTCGTACCGACAATACACGACCTTCCTCAAAAGCAGAAGCAAAAGCCTCGTGACTATCAGCACAAATAAAGCCACCATCGCATACACCTATTATCATACCTTCGCCACGATAACCCATATCATGTAATCCTATTCCATTGAGTTGATTGATATGATTATACGCATATCCGTAATAATCGCGATGAAGATTAGTGTCATCAATATCGAAGAGTTGCTCATTGTCAAACGATTTCTCTTTCAGCATCTGTTTCAAAGGCTCATCTTCCAAAATACGAGTTTTCTCTACAAAAGGAAGTTTTTCTATCGCCATCAACACCGATTTATCATATGTCTCTATAGTAACACCATTGAGCCATTTCGATGGATGTAATATAACAGCACCTGTATTCTCAACAGCTTCAAGATAAGAAGGATTAACAGGCAAGTCATACTCATCAAAGGCAATATCATAATCATAACGTCTCTGAATAGCACGATCACTTAGGAACTCTTTAGGATTATCAATATTATACGGTGTTCCATTTTTATCTGTAAATTGTACCCAATATTTATCAGGAGCGACCTGTGCATTTAAGTCGAATAATACGAGCATTAAAATAACAACATAGATTCTTTTCATAACTGTAACTTTGTAATCGCAAAAATACGCATAATTTTGCTTCTAAGGTATCATAATATTTAGTAATTTTGCAACAAATATTTGCCATGAGAATAGATATTATCACCATATTTCCAGAGATGTTTGAAGGACCTTTCACAGAGTCAATAATTAAAAGAGCTGTACAGAAAGGCATCGTTGAGATCAACTTGCACGATCTCAGAGATTATAGCAACGATAAGCATAAGAAAGTTGATGACTACGCCTTTTCCGCTGGAGCCGGAATGGTGATGATGATAGAACCTGTTGACAACTGCATCAGTCATTTAAAATCCGAAAGGGAATATGATGAAGTCATATATATGAGTCCAGATGGAGAATTGTTAACACAACCTCTCGCCAATAAGATGTCGTTATATAACAATATCATCATCTTATGTGGTCATTACAAAGGCATAGATGAAAGAATCAGAGAACATTTGATAACCAAAGAAATCTCCATTGGCAACTATGTATTATCAGGTGGCGAGTTAGGTGCAGCAGTGCTAACAGACAGTTTAGTGCGATTAATTCCTGGAGCTTTAGGCGATGAGACCTCAGCTTTATCCGACTCATTCCAAGACGGATTAGTCTCTCCCCCAGTTTATACACGCCCAAGAGTATATAAAGAATGGGCTGTTCCAGAGGTATTATTATCGGGCAATGACATGATTATCAACGAGTGGAAACTACAACAAGCCATAGAAAGAACAAAAGAACGCAGACCTGAGATGTATGAAATTTTGAAAAAAAAATAATTAGTGTAAAATTAGTGTAATTTGTATCTAAAAAATTTCTATATTTGCACACTTTTTCGAGAAGAGGAATAAAGAACAAAATAAATAATATCAGAAATGAAGAACGCGTTAATTCAATTTGTTGAAGATCAAGTAAAAGTTAAGGATTTTCCACAGTTTAAAGCTGGTGATACAATCACTGTAACTTACAAAATCGTTGAAGGTAATAAAGAACGTTTACAGAAATTCCAAGGCGTCGTTATACAACGTGCTAGCGAAGGTTCACATGCAACATTCACAGTAAGAAAGATTTCAGGTAACGTCGGTGTAGAAAGAATTTTCCCTATCTCTTCTCCTATGATTGAAAGCATCGAAAAGAATAAAGAAGGTGCTGTCAGAAGAGCTCGTATCTACTACCTCAGAGGTTTACGTGGTAAGAAAGCTAGAATCAAAGAAGTAGCTCGTAAAAAATAAATCGTGCTTCTTTAGCGATAAAAATTAAACAAAAAAAACAGCGTGAGATTCACGCTGTTTTTTTATTTCTACAACCTCTGTCGCACCACTTCAAAACAAATAATACCCGTAGCGACAGAGACATTAAGCGAGTCAATATCACCGGGCATCGGTATTAAAAGATGTTCATCAGAACGCTTCAGATAAGCCTCGCTAATACCATCTTCCTCAGAACCCATGATAATTGCAAGAGGCTCTTTAAAATCAGCTTCCCAAATATTTTTCTTACCTTTCTCTGAAATAGAAACTACTTTAACTCCGCTGCTCTTCAGAAAATCAATAGTATCCTTTATGTTATCTACACGGCAGACATTAATATTCGACAAAGCACCCGCAGATGTCTTCATTGCATCACCATTGATAAGAGCAGAACCACGTGAAGGAATTACAATAGCATCGACGCCCGCAGCATAACAAGTACGCGCTATCGCACCGAAGTTACGAACATCAGTAACTCTATCCAATATCACAATAAAAGGCATACGACCTTCATCATAAATCATCGGAACGACCTCATCAATCAACTGATACGAGATAGGACAAGTAAACGCCACTATACCCTGATGATTCTTCCTCGTCAGACGGTTCAACTTTTCTAATGGAACATACTGAACTGTAACACCACTCTGACGCGCATAATGCACAATCTCTGAAATCTGCGGAGAACGTAATCCTGTCTGAACAAAAATCTTTTCAATTTCCTTCTCCGACTTAATCAACTCCTCAACAGGGTGAATGCCAAAAAACATATTATTATTCATCTCAAAAAATTTAAATCATTCGTTATTTTATTTTCAAAGCACAAATTTAACAATTAAAACCTTTTTACAAAAAAAATATTTCAGTTTAAAAACTTTTTGTTAAATTGCGACCTCTTTATGCTGACTAATAAAAATACCGTAAATATCTAATAAACATTAATAATCATTAAATTTTATTTTTATGAAAAAGTTATTACTTTCATTAACGGTGATGCTTTTTGCTTCACAAGTGATTTTTGCACAAGATGCAGAAAAAAAGAATTGGACACACGGCGGTTTCGTAGGCCTTAACGTTTCTCAAAGCCATTTCTCCAACTGGACTGCCGGTGGACAAGACAATGTCAATGGATTAGGTACATTCAAATATAACATGAATTACCTCAATGGCAAGTCGAAATGGGACAACACCTTAGATTTAGCATTAGGTTACAGCTACTTTGATTTTGATGAGAAACCTGTCAAAACTGATGACCGTATCAACTTAAGTTCTTTATATGGTTACGATGTGATAAAAGAAAAATTATATATCACAGCGAACCTCAACTTCCAGACACAATTTGCTGATGGTTTCAAATACGACTCTGATAGTACTAACAGAATTTCAGCATTCCTCGCTCCTGCTTATTTGACAGTAGGTCTCGGTGCTCAATATACACCAGCAAGCTGGTTCTCGTTAAACCTCGCTCCTGCTTCTGGCAGATTGACAATTGTCAACGACCAAAAATTAGCTGATGCTGGTGCTTTCGGTGTTACAGCTGCTGAATATATTGGCGACAGCCTCGTAAAACACGGTAAGAAAACTCGTATGGAACTTGGTGCTCAGTTGATAGCAAATGTCAACTACGAGATATTCAAGAACGTCACATTCTCTTCTAAGCTCATCGTTTTCTATGATTATATGCAACAAAGAGAACATAACGCACTCGGTAAAAAATACGGATGCCGTTTCGACTTCGACTGGGACAACGCACTCGTATTGAAAGTCAACGATTGGTTGAACTGCAACATCACAGCTCGTTTAGTATATGATGAAGACATCAAACCTATAGTAGAGAACAGTGATTCATTCTTACAATTCAAAGAAGTTCTCAGTGTAGGTATCTCATATAAGATTCCTTAATTGATATGAAAAAAATCGGCTTGTTATCAGACACTCACGGATGGCTTAATCCTTCAATCTACGATTTTTTCAAAGATTGCGATGAGATATGGCATGCCGGAGATATTGGCAGTGACGATGTTGCTATAGAATTATCTGCTTTCAAGAAGTTAAGGGCTGTCTATGGCAACATCGATGGCTGGGAGATTAGAGCCGACTATCCTCAATTTCAGATTTTCAAAGTTGAAGATGTTAAAGTTGTGATGACACATATAGGAGGTTACCCCAATGCCTACGCGCCAGGAATAAGGCAGATGCTTTTAGAAGAGAGGCCAGACATCTTCATCAGCGGACACTCACATATATTAAAGGTGATGAGAGATCCAAAGTTAAATCTGCTACATCTCAATCCAGGAGCCGCCGGGATGAAAGGCTTCCATAAAAAAGTCACTATGCTGAGGTTTCAGATTGACGGCAAAGAAGCAACAAATTTAGAGATTTACGAAGCCGACAGATATTAAAAAAAAATCCCGAAGTATCGGGATTTTTTTTATTTAACGTAAACGATCTACAGACTTTATCAGTTCTATATCTTTCTTAATCCATCGCATTGCAAGCACGGCAAGTACCATATTAATGAGAGGTATGTAAGCGCCAAATGAATAAACCACAGTCTCCGATGCGATAGTCTTCTGAATATCTGAGACATAATATAAAAACACCAACCCACAGAAGATAGCATTAAGAAACACTGTCAAAGAAGAAAGTTTCAATTGGAGGTTACGATTTTTAAATTTGAATATTGTAAAAAGTGGAATTACAATCATCAATATTGTCAATGCTAAAAGAGGCAAAGAATAAGTATTGCTGAAATAAAGAGCATCGTGTTGATTCTGTACACCTAAAATTGTTAAAGTCATGAAATCATTACCATAGTCGAAAGATGCTATCGGAGTAGCAAATAAAAGTCCGGCAAAAACGACTGCCAAGAACAAAAACACTGATTGAATTCTTTGTATCATAATAATTATTTTTTATGGTGCAAATATAACAATTATTATCGAGAAAATATTTTTTTAAAAAAACTTTAAAAACATCATATTTTTCAAGGAAAATGATTATATTTGCACATTCAAATGAACAATCGACAATGGTTGTTGTTTTAAAGTAGAAATAATTCTATTTCTATATTTTCAAATAAAAGTTCCTTCAATAAAAAAACCAACAAAAGGAAAATTCTATGTACGACATTTATGAACTCAACGAAAAATCGTTAGTTGAACTTAAAGAAATAGCACTTCAGTTAGGTATAGAAAATATCAATCATACCAAAGAAGAACTTGTATATTCTATCATTGACCATCAGGCTATTCACCCTGACATCATCAGTGAGAAAAAAACTACTGAGAAGAAAGCGAGACGACCGAGAACCGTGAAGGATAAGACTTCTACAAAAGGAAAGAAAGTAGCCACATCGATGCCAGGGAAGAAAGAAGACACAGAAGAAGTTACAGAAGCTAAAGCAACAGAGAACGAGCTTACTGAGCAAATCAAGAAAGATGATAGCATCGTCGAGGTAAAGGAAGATGTCAAAGCAGATAGCGGAGAAGATAAAAAATCCAAGCGCGAGAAACGTCCAAGAATAGGCAAACGCACAGATGTTGTAAAAACTACAATCGACAATGATATAGAACAAGATAAAGTACAGCACGTTTCTTATGCAACGAAGAAGAATACTAAGAAAGAATCTGTCGTAGTAGATGATGTAATAAATGAAGATATTATAGAAGAAAAGATAGAAGAAACAGAAGTCGTAAATCTTTCTGTAGTAGAAGAAACAGAAGCAGTTTACGAGACAGCACCACAAGCAGATAACAATTCAGACAGTCATAAGGGAAATATTAATCATCATAAGAAAGAGGATATAATCAATGAGTTTGACGCTGTTGTTGAAGCAGAAGGTGTTATCGAAATCATGCCTGACGGATATGGTTTTCTGCGTTCATCAGACTATAATTATCTCAACTCTCCTGATGATATTTACGTGTCACAGTCTCAGATAAAATTATTTGGTCTTAAGACAGGCGATAGCATTCAAGGTATTATACGTCCACCTAAGTCTGGCGAGAAATATTTCCCACTTATCAAAGTCAACAGGATAAATGGATTAACACCCGAGCAAGTAAGAGATCGTATTCCATTCGATTTCCTAACTCCATTATTCCCTACTGAGAAGTTTAATCTTACAGGACATAAAGGTAGCTCAATATCTACACGCATCATGGATCTCTTCGCTCCTATTGGAAAAGGACAGAGAGGCCTCATCGTGGCACAACCTAAGACTGGTAAGACAGTCTTATTAAAAGAAGTGGCTAATGCCATTGCAGCAAATCACCCTGAGGTATATCTCATCATATTGTTAATCGATGAACGACCAGAAGAGGTCACTGATATGGCTCGTAGCGTCAACGCTGAAGTCATCTCATCAACATTCGACGAGCCTGCAGAGAAACATGTCAAGATAGCTAATATAGTCTTAGAGAAAGCGAAACGCTTGACAGAATGTGGTCACGATGTCGTTATCTTATTAGACTCCATCACACGTTTAGCTCGTGCCTACAACACAGTATCACCTGCATCTGGCAAAGTTCTCTCTGGCGGTGTAGAAGCTAATGCGCTTCAAAAACCTAAACGCTTCTTCGGTGCAGCTCGTAACATCGAAAACGGAGGCTCACTCACAATACTCGCCACCGCTCTGATAGACACTGGCTCTAAAATGGACGAAGTCATCTTCGAAGAATTTAAAGGAACAGGCAACATGGAGCTGCAGTTAGACCGTCGTTTGTCGAACAAACGCATCTACCCTGCTATCGACATAGTAGCTTCTGGAACACGCCGCGATGACTTATTAGTAGATGAACGTACACTCGCAAGGGTGTGGGCTCTCAGAAATCACTTCGCCGACATGACACCTGTCGAAGCAATGGAGTTCCTTAAAAACAGAATGTCAAAGACTTATTCTAACGACGAGTTCCTTGCAACAATAGATAAATAAAGGGTTAAAGGGTAAAGGATTAAAGGGTTAAAGGTGTTATGTGTTCCTTTAGCCCTTTATAATTTAAAATATTTTTCTTAGGTCATCGGCAGTGAGTCCATTGAAATCGCCAGAACTCATAAAACCACCTACAATATTTTCCTTCTGAACATCATTTAGAACATCAAGTAGTTCTGCTTTCGAATGAACTACTTTAATATCTTTTCTTGCGAAACCTTCCACTATCCTTTCATCTGTCATCATATCCAACTTCTTGATAGACACAGCATGAGGATCATAGAACACAACAGCTTTATCGCAGTTATCAAGACAATTCCTATAATGATCTATAAAAACTTCACTCAAACTACTATACGTATGTAGTTCAAATACAATCATCAAGAACCTCTCAGAGTATTGTTCTCGCAGAGCTTTCACCGTTGCCAGCACTTTTGAAGGAGCATGAGCGAAGTCACGAAAAACCATGTTATTCTTACTTTTATTCTCAAACAGTAATTCGAGACGACGTGAAGCGCCTTTAAAAGAAGATATAGCCTGGTAGAATGTAACATCATCAATACCGATTTGTTTACATACATGATATGCAGCGTTGATATTCTTCATATTATGCTCACCGAAGACCTGTACTTTTATCCTCTTATCATTGAATAACAGATAAGAGCTCTCGCCATCAGTTATATATTTATGAATATCATAGCCATAAGTAGGCACTTTTGCATTAGCTGCTATTTTTTTTGCCTCAGCATCATTATCATCATAGATAAGGCAACCTCCATTTTCTATTGTATCCACGTAAATTCTAAACTGCTCAAGATAAGAGTCGAATGTAGGGAAAACATTGACATGATCCCACCCTATCCCACTGATAACAGCTATATGAGGATGATATTTATGAAACTTAGGCACTCTATCTATTGGAGAAGTAAGATATTCATCGCCTTCAATCACCATATATTTTGCTGTCTCGCTAAGACGTACCATCACATCAAAACCTTCAAGTTGAGCTCCCACCATAAAATCCGTCTCTATGCCAGCATATTTCATCACATGAAGAATCATAGATGTTATTGTCGTTTTTCCATGACTACCACCTATCACGATACGGGTCTTATCTTTACTTTGCTCATAAAGATATTCAGGATAAGAATACACTTTAAGACCGAGTTCTTGCGCACGTATCAACTCTGGATTATCGATACGCGCGTGCATTCCAAGAATAACAGACTCATAAGAGTCATCGAGTTTCTCTGGATGCCAACCTATCTCATCAGGTAATATACCTTCATTTTTCAATCGTGTTCTTGAAGGCTCAAAGATTTCATCGTCAGAACCTGTCACCTCGTAACCTTTTCTATGGAGAGCTATCGCGAGGTTATGCATTGCGCTTCCGCCTATAGCGATAAAATGGACTTTCTTCATATATAAAATTATTAACAAAAAAAAGACGCCACATAGTGACGTCTCAACATAAAATTATTTATTAACAATTAACTTTTGCAACAACTTCTTACCTTCAGAAGTCATAACATTAACATAGTACAATCCATTTGACCATGAGCTAACATCTATTTTTATAACATCATCGTCAGCATTTTGTTCATAAACGAGTTGTCCCATCGCATTATAGACGCTAACACTATTCATGTTATCCACAGAGATATTAACTACAGATGTCACAGGATTAGGATAAATACTTATCTCATCAGCATTTATCTCTTCCACATCGACAACACTGCTTGAATACATGTCTATGTTAAGGTTATATTTGAAATATTCTGCTCCTTGTTCGCAGAAGAATACCTGATTGCCAGTAGCATCTTGCAACTTGAAGAAACCTCCATCATACCCATTGCCTGTAGAACTAACAAACTCCAATCTATAGCAACCGACAGATGGCAAATAAATATCTTCACTTATTGATTTTTTAGGCGTGTCGTAATTATATGTATTTACGACTTCACCATTATCCATATTCCTCAAAGTTATGGTCATTTCCTCTGGGTTTGAGCTCGTTCTAATCTGCATCTTCACATAACCTTTAACATCGAAAGCCTCTTTCAATTCAATTGTACAAACATTATCTTGAAGGAAACCATCAGCAACACCATTAACTTCAGTAGCTTCAATAATCAACTTCGTTGAAGAAGCAAGATCAAACTCAGGTATAGCAACATCTGTCATCTCACCTTTAGCAAGGTCACCTTCCCAAAGAAAAGTCTCTATAGCATTTTCATTATCATCTTTGAAAGTAAACAAAACTGATTTTAAGTTTGCGTTACCATTATTTATGATAGAGATACATGGAGACACTTTACCAGAACACAAATTAGTAACCATGTCATTAACTTCACGTATCCTTACATCATTGTCCATTGCAAGGTCTGCTAATGAAAATTTGACAGCTTGGAGCACTTCTCTGCTAGAATAATTTTGCACCCAAGCTACGATCTCACAGTCTGTTCTATCATATTCCCTCAAATCAAAAGTTTCAGTAAAAGACTGTGTTTCTTCATCTGTCATAGTTATTCCATTTTGGTTTGGCAACATATCACGAACCACGAAATTAAGTTCACTTAAACCTTGCCATGCACGTTGAATATGCGACTCTGTCATCACCATGAAAAACCTCAAGTTGTTTGCCGCTACATCTCCTACCTTATTGACTGTTGCTGTCACCTCACCCGATTGAGCATCAATGTAAAGTTCTATAGTATAAGGACTTGTCTTTGCTATAGCTTGGTTATATTTTGGCAAAAGATAACTTTGATAAATAGGGTCTGCATAACTTGCTGGTCCGCCACCTGACACACACATGGCGCCGTCTGTCCTCACTGTAGGGTAACCTGAGACATTGTAATAATTTGCTCTTGAGTTGGTTTCAGCAGTATATAAGTCAGCTGGCGAATATGCACTTGTATGATAAGCAACAGCAGCAATATCTTTACCCTCTTCCAACATTCTTGCAACACCCAAAGCCACTGCTGGACAGTTAGGACATCTAATACCTGTAAAGATTTCATACAATACACACTCACGTGCAACATTCTCTCTTGTAGCATCTTGTGCTTTTAAACTATTGAATATAAGCACAGAAGCGACAATAAACAAAAGTACTTTTTTCATATTCATTTCTCATTATAATTAACTCAACAAAAATACATTTTTTTTGCAGAAATAATTTCATTATTCGGATAATATTTCTCATTTTTGTAAAAAAAATGCTTGACAATTTTATCATAAAACGATTCATCGATTATCTCAGATTGGAGCAATCTTTGTCTGATAACAGCGTCATTGCATATTCTCATGACATAGAATTATTTAAGCAATATCTTGATAGCATCAGTCACTCTTTATTATTGAAAGATGTGGTGCAAGATGACATTGAAGGTTTCTTTGCTTTTCTATATGATTTAGGATTTTCTGCAAGTTCGCAGGCAAGGATATTATCAGGATTAAAGAAGTTTTTTGCATATCTCATTCAAGAGAAAGTTATTATCGAGAATCCGACCATTCTCATCTCATCGCCATCAATAGGGCGTCATCTTCCAGATGTCTTAACATACAATGAAATTCGCAACATGATTGATATTATCGATTTAAGTCAGCCTTTAGGACATAGAAACAGAGCTATTATAGAAGTTTTATATGGATGCGGCTTACGAGTATCGGAATTGATTTCATTGAAGATAAGTAACATATACAAGGAAGATGAGTTTATTAAGGTTGTTGGCAAAGGTGACAAGGAGCGTCTAATTCCTATTGGCAAGACCACATTAAAGTCGATATTCAATTACGTTGAAGGAGAAAGAGAGCATCTTAATATAAAGGATAAATTCAGCGACACTGTATTTCTCAACAGAAGAGGCAACGCCTTGAGCAGGCAGATGATATTTATCATTATCAAGGAGCTCGTAGAGAACGCTGGAATAAGGAAAAATATAGGGCCACATTCGTTACGACATTCTTTTGCGACACATCTATTAGAAGGTGGTGCTGATTTAAGAGCTGTACAGCAGATGCTTGGACATTCGAGCATAAGCACAACAGAGATTTACACCCATGTCTCAGATCAATATTTAAGAGAAGTCATAGCAGGATTTCACCCTCGTTACGACAGGTAAGGTTAAGATATTATATTACCTTTTGAGTCAACAATAACACCCCACACTACATCTACCAACTCACCATCGATGAAATAAAAATCGAGCATCAATTCATCATAGATGATACATGTATCACCATCTTGTTCCTCTATCTCAAACTCTTTATATCCGTTTTCTTTCATCATATCCACTATCTCATTGCGACTCATATCATAGATACGTTCTCCAAAGAGCATAGCGTCTTCATTCCTCGTTGATATACTTGCCACTACATATGATGAGACACCTTCAAAATATAACGAGAAATCTTCATCATCATAATCATAAAGAACACTAACATTCTCCACCCCTTCAGCAAGAGGCTCCATTTCCTCATGATTGCTCGGTTCACCGAAAATATTCACAATCTCATCAACCGACATTCCAAATCTGATGTCGCCATATCCTTTCAAAGGTTCTATCGTTAAATTATTCATAATAATATATTGTATTTGATATTATTCAAAACGTATTGATTTAGATGGTTTCACATTATTGATAACCATTGTTGGAATGAGCATCATCAGCACCCACAGCAAAAATGTCCCCACATTAAGCATAAGTATATACCATAAGTTCAACTCTATAGGCACCGACGACAGATAATACGATTCTGGTGACAATTTAATAAACTCGGTATATTTTTGAATTACACACAGACCTAATCCAAAGGCATTACCTATTAACATACCTACCAATAATATCTTACGAGAACGTTGTAAGAATATTTTTCTAACGAAGGCATTGTCAGCTCCCATAGCTTTAAGAACTCCAATGGTAGAAGTTCTTTCAAGTACTATTATCAGCAACATACTAATAATCGTCACGCCCGACACCATCAGCATAAGAGCTATGATTATCACCACATTCATATCCTGAAGCTCTAACCAATCGAAAATCTGAGGATATAAGTCAGATGCTGTCAAAGAAAGAAGATTTGTTGGTATAGAATAATAAATTATATTATTAGCTTCTTCTATATCAACACCTTCTGTCAGCATTATCTCCAAGTGGCCGACCTCATCATTTTCCCAGCCATTAAGACGACGTATCTGGTTCAAATCGCAATACACAAAACGCTCATCGCATTCTACTAATCCTGTCTCGTAAATACCTTTAACAGAAAACTTTCTCCCGCGAGCTTTCATATCCTCTCCCACAAACCATATTCTTATATCGTCGCCTACACCAAGATGCATCTTATCAGATATTATTTTAGATATAATCACATCATTAGAACGTTCAGCATCATTATATTCTGGCAAGGAACCTGCCACTATGTTAGAAGATATATAATCCCAATTATAATCTTTATCAACACCTTTCAGCACTACACCCTGTATCTCCGAGTCGGTCTTTATAATACCAGCTTTGTTGGCAGTCTGATGTATCGACTTGATAAAAGGAAGTTGCAGGCGCGACTTCACGAGGCTATCATACACAAACGGAGTTTCTTCCATCGACTCATTCTGATTTAACACTTGAATCTGTATTGGAGAGACAAATCCTATGACTTTATCTTTTATCTGATTTTTAAAACCAACAACAACAGATATAGAAATCAACATTATAGCGATACCAAGAGCTATGCTCAGCATAGCGATTTTCATCACCGTCGAAGACAGATTTTCTTTCGACAGGGAGAAAATTCTTGATGATATAAATCGTGTCGCTTTCATTTTTTTCTTATCATTGCAAAAATAAACATTTATTCAAGTATGCGACGATTTTTTTTATTTTTATTTTTCACAATTTCCATCTTTTTTTCATGTTGCGACACTTATGCACAGAGAAAAATACTCAACGATCAAGATGCAATTGTTGGAGCTTCCCGTTTAGAGCTTTATCTTCCTGAAATAAAAGATAAAAATGTAGGCATTGTCGCCAATCAGACGAGTGTATTTAACGGCACACACCTCATTGATACACTTTTAACGTACAACATTGATATAAGGAAGATATTTACTCCAGAACATGGATTTAGAGGCAAAGCCGACGAAGGAGCATCAGTTGGCAACAGCATTGACGAGAAAACAAATATTCCTATCATTTCTTTATATGGAAACAACAAAAAGCCAACATCTTCACAACTTGAAGATATCGATGTATTGTTATTCGACCTGCAAGATGTTGGGACACGATTTTATACTTATATCTCTACAATGACATACGTCATGGAAGCCGCTGCTGAAAACGACATTTCTGTCATTATCTTAGACCGACCCAATCCCAATGGCTTTTACATTGACGGTCCTGTATTAGAAGATGAAAACTCATCTTTTGTAGGACTACATCAAGTACCGGTTGTATATGGACTCACTATCGGAGAATACGCTTTGATGGTCAATGGAGAACACTGGCTAAAGGATAGTCTGCATTGTAAATTGCAGGT
Organism: Lentimicrobiaceae bacterium; assembly: GCA_015061295.1. GTDB lineage: Bacteria > Bacteroidota > Bacteroidia > Bacteroidales > F082 > Limimorpha. The sequence continues at coordinate 2,742 of SUWU01000023.1, read as the reverse complement.
GATACCATTAGGCGATTACGACAGAGATTGTATTTATCGACTTTCTGTTAAGCCGTCACCCAACCTTCCTAATTGGGAGTCTGTATATCTCTACCCTTCCTTATGTTTTTTTGAGGGGACAGTCGTCAGTGTAGGTCGTGGCACACAGTTTCCTTTTCAGGTTTATGGACATCCATCAATTCAAGCCGACTTCACCTTCACGCCACGTCAGGCTGAAGGAAGAAACAAACCGTTGCTATGCGACAAACAATGTTTCGGCAAGGACCTAACAGATTATGCCCATAACTTCAAGAAAGAAAAAGCCAAGATAAATCTCAGTTGGCTCATTGAGGCTTACAATCAGCTTAAGGACAAGGAAAAGTTTTTCAACAATTTCTTCTTAAAACTATCTGGAACGAAAGAGTTACAACAACAGATTGAGGACGGGCTTTCAGAAAAAGAAATAAGAGATAGTTGGAAAGAAGGACTTGACAAATACAAAGAAATAAGAAAGAAATATTTATTGTATTAATGAACGATGACAATGACGATGACAATGACGATGACAATGACGATGACGATGAACGATGACGATGACGATGACAATGACAATGACAATTGACGATGACAATGACGATGACGATGAACAATTAATCATCGTCATCGTTAATTGCCATTGTTAATTAGCAGTTCTTCCTGGATATACTTTAAGAGCCTCTTTGATAATCAGCATTGATTCTTCTAAGTCTTCTTTTTTGAGGCAGTAGCTAATTCTAACCTCTTGTAATCCGCGACCTTCTGTAGAATAGAATCCACTTGCTGGAGCCATCATAACAGTCTTTCCATTATAATTGAAGTCTGTCAGCATCCATTTGCAGAATTTCTCGCTATCATCTATAGGGAGATGAGCTACGATATAAAATGCGCCTTTAGGTGTTGGGCATGAAGCGCCTTCGATATTATTGATACCATTTATACACACGTTGCGGCGAGACTCATACTCACTTACGATTTCATCATAATAAGATTGAGGACAATCGAGAGCAGCTTCACCAGCCACCTGTCCGAATGTTGGTGGTGACAAACGAGCCTGAGCAAATTTCATAGCGGCATCAATAAGTTCTTTATTTCTCGTTATCATACGACCGATACGGATACCGCATGCACTAAATCTCTTCGATGCAGAGTCAATCAATATAACATGATCTTCAATTCCTTTAAGGTTTAATGCAGAGTGATGCACCTCATTTTCATAGCAGAACTCTCTATAAACCTCATCTGATATGAGGAAAATATCATATTTAAGAACTATCTGGCGTAATGTCTCCATCTCCTCCTCCGAATAGAGATAACCTGTTGGATTATTAGGATTGCATATCAATATCGCCTTAGTCTTCGGCGTTATAGCTTTCTCAAACTCAGAGATATCTGGTAGAGCGAAACCTGTCTCAATAGAAGAATATATGGGTTTTACTTTCACTCCCACATTTTTAGCGAAGCCGTTATAGTTAGCATAGAAAGGTTCTGGGATTATCACCTCATCATCTGGATCCATTATAGTTAAGAACGACATAAGAAGAGCTTCTGAGCCACCTGTAGTAATGATTATCTCATCAGGCTCGATGTTAACTCCATACTTCTCATAATATTCACACAGTTTCTTTCTATACGACAACGTCCCTTGTGATGGACTATATTTCACCACTCTTTCTGTGTAATTACGTACTGCTTCAAGTGCTATCTGTGGCGTTTCTATATCAGGCTGTCCTATATTAAGGTGGAACACATGTATTCCTCTTTCTTTTGCTGCGTCAGAATAAGGCACCAACTTTCTAATAGGTGAAGCTGGCATTGATTTAGCTTTTTTAGAAATGCTTGGCATAGTTATAAATTTTAATAAAAAAAACGAGTTAAAAAAATAACTCGTTTCTTTTGTGACTTTAATTAATTAGATGTATTATTTATTGGTGACACTCCCATTGTATTATCTTTTGTCGGGAGAGCCTCTGTCTGTTGAGGCAGAACTGAACCTTTTATGTAAAGTTTAACATCTTTGTTATCTTTCGTATTTGAGAAGATAGTAACATATTTGTTGAAGTTACCAGGACGATTGGTATTCTTATATGTTACTCTAATAACATCAGACTCACCTGGTAATATAGGTTTCTTAGGCCATTCAGGGACAGTACAACCACACGATGATTTAGGTTGAGTAAGTATCAAAGGTTCATTTCCCGTATTCTGAAAACGAAACTCATATGTTCCATCTCCATTATATGGGATTTTGCCAAAATCGTGTGTTGTTTTCTCAAAAGTGATCTGAGGACCATTCTCTTGTGCTGCAACAAAAGACATAGATGCAAGCATCAAGCACAAAACTACTAATAACTTTTTCATCTTATTTTGATTTTAAATGATTTAATATAAACATATCTTACAAGCGCCAAAGATACATATTTTTCTACAATAAACGACACTAAAATATTTTTTTATTTTTTTGAAAAAAAATGTTTTTTCATTAAAAAAAATTTATATCTTTGCACCCGCAAATGGCGAGGTAGCTCAGTTGGTTAGAGCGTCGGATTCATAACCCGGAGGTCATGAGTTCAATTCTCATCCTCGCTACAGATTTAAAACCTTGAAATTCAGCGACTTAAACCAAGTCGCTGTTTTCTTATCGGGTCAAAATCGGGTCAGAGTTTACAGATTTAACCGTTTATTTTTCCTGCTTCAGCAAGAAAAATAAAAAAAAATGTTTCTAAA
>SUWU01000022.1 GCA_015061295.1 Lentimicrobiaceae bacterium | reverse complement strand
CGACAAAGGAATTTATCAAGGAAGAGATTCGTCGCCTCGCGGAATATAAGTTCAACTTCTTCAACCTTTACACCGAACATCTTTTCAAACTTGAAGATTATCCCGACATCGCTCCTACCGACGGACTCACCGCCGAAGAGATAAAAGAACTGACCAACTTTGCTAAAGATTATTATATAGAATTTATTGGCAATCAACAATGTTTCGCTCACGCCGAAAAGACTCTCGACAATCCTTTCTATGATGACATAAAAGACACTCGTTTCAACTTCAATCCTGGCGTTGATGAGACTTACGAGTTTTTGGAAGTGCTTCTCGGAGAGACTGCGCAAGCATACGAATCGAAATATTTTAACATCAACTGCGATGAGACAGAGAGTCTCGGCAACGGAAAAGCGAAATCTTATATCGACAGCCTCGGTGCTGAGAACGCGTATTGCCAACATATCAATAAGGTGTATGACATCTTGAAAAAATACGACAAGGAAGTCATGATGTGGGGCGACATCATCGCCAAGAATCCTGAGATGATAAAACAACTTCCAGATGACATACAATTTATAGTATGGAGCTACGGCGGTCGTGACAGCTTCGACGAGATGATAGAACCTTTTAAAAACTCGGGGCACGAGTTCTGGGTAGCTCCAGGCGCAAGCTGCTGGGCGACATCATTTCCATACATCGACAACTACATCAAGAACATCGCCAACTTCGCCCGCGACGCAGAAAGACACGGAGCTAAAGGCATCATCAACACTGCATGGGACGACTACGGAGAGACGATGTTCAACTCAACATGGCACGCTATGATATGGTGCGCCGAGACAAGCTGGAACACATTGAAAAGCAACGATGAAAATGAAAGAATCGAGAGAGAAAAGATTTTTAATGAGAACTTCAACGTTCAATATTTTGGAGTCAACGAGTCAACAAGTCAACAAGACAAAGAGCCGTTACTATGTATGACTAACTTATACGAATTAAATAAATTAATCGACGAGTCATCGACAACAAATCTGATGAACTTCACTGTTATCAACGCTCCTCTATTAGAATTTTATCCTTCAGAGTTCGATTCGGCAAACGTCGCCTTAAACAAAGAGTACAAAGAGAAATCGTTTGAGATTTACAAGAACTTATTGAAAGACAGAAGAGAGATAACTACTAACACAGAAATCTTCGATGCTGCGATATTATCTGCTTACAGGACTTACGTCGGAGCGATGAAGAACGAGCTAAAACAAAACCTTTATAACACATTACAAAATCCTACTGAAGAAAACATCGCTGCATCAAAACAAATGTCGGAGCAGTTCTTAGATTCTTTGCATCTTCTGAAGAAAAGATTTGTCAAAGCTTGGGATATGGAGTCGCGTTCGTATTATAGAAATGTGTTTACAGAACGTTACGACAAGATTGCGAGAGATGTTCTTGATGCAGGGAATAAAGTATTTATAGAGTCAACAAGTCAACAAGCCAACAAGTCAACAAGTAGAGACGCGTCAATGACACAAAATAATAAACAAGATGTCATTGACACGTCTTATAGACCAACAATAATTCTGAAAACCATCTTCAACGACAGACCTATTTATTATACTGTCGATGGCAGCGAGCCTGACAAGAACAGCATGGTTTATTCGGAGCCTTTTACCATTGAACGTTCTTGCATTGTGAAAGCCGCTTGTTATGGAGACAACGGAGAGAAGATTATCAGCGAGAAGTACATCCTTTATCATAAGGGAATGGGACATTTCAAAAAGTTGAATACCGTTGCTGGTAATTATCGTCCGGAATATTCTGGCGGCAGCGAAGATGCCTTGCTCAACGGAGTTGTTGGAAGTATGGATTACAAAGACGGTAATTGGCAGGGATTTTACGGAACAGACTGCGACATAGAGTTAGACTTCGGCAAGAAAGAAAATCTCAACTCTATAAAAATCAACTTCAATACAAATCCTTACGATTGGATTCTTATGCCGAAAACGATGAAGGTTTTAACTTCCAACGACGGTATCAATTATAAAGAATACAAGACTTTCAACATTTATGAAGAAGTCGAGAAATCGAAGACAACTATAGTAAAAAGAAACCTCGACGTGAAAGGATTATCGAGCCGATATGTAAGAATCATCATCGAGAATCCGGGACTTATTCCAGAAGGATTGCCAGGATATAACAATCCTTCATGGATGTTTATGGATGAGATTATATGCGACTAAAGATTTATAATAATCCTATCATCTGATCCTTCGTAATCTAAACCTATCACGCCGCCGAGTCTATCAATATAATATGTTATAGCCTCAACGTCGGTAGTCCAATATTTGTCATCAGGTTCGGTGTAACGTAATATTCCTGAGCATCCTAATTCTATAAGGAGATAATCTATACTTGCTAAAGTATATGTACAACCCAAATCTACAGGGGAATAATCACCTGTTTCGGAATCTATAATCTGAAGGTTCGAGACTCTGCGTTCTCCATTTCCGACATGAGAATAAATATCATTCTCTACATCGAACACCACAGGCGATGGTATGGAAGCATCCACTTCGAATTTCATTCCGCTAACCTGTAGGAATGCCGACTCCCCATCAGGAAGCGAGCTTACCGAAAATTCCAAAGCATCAGCAAGTTGCTGACCTGTAATTGTCGCTGTGACAATCTCATTGGAGTAAGGATGCATTGCCAAAACGTCGTTAAATGTAACATCACCTATGTTAATCTCTGCACGAATTCCTCCAGCGTTGATAACGGCAATATCCGCGCCAGTGTATGAACGATATGCGTCGGCACAGAAATTACCGATGTTAACTTCTTGTTTATTTGCAACATAATTACCTTCTTCATCATAAACGGTAAGAAAGACCTCACTATGTCCGACAACTCTCTGTCCTGCCATATCAACTTCTTCCTTAACATTATCGACAAACTGCTGGGTATTTGCATCTGTCGGCACTGTTCCAGAAGTAAGATCAACAAGCATTGATTCGACGGTTCCATTAGTGTTAATAGACACCATTCCAACATATTGAAAATATGAACCCGATGACGTCAACAATACCGATTTACCATCTTTGTTTAACACGAATCTCTCTTCTATAATGCTATGTTCGTGTCCGTCTATAACAGCATCTATTCCATTTGTATTGTTAATAAGACCAACCGAATTCGGATGACCTCCATCTTGTTCCAGGTCGCCGAGATGAGTGAGCGCTATCACATAGTCAGCGCCTTCAGCACGAGCCTCATCGATAACACTTTGTGCGTTCTGATAAAATTCATCACGCATTAAAGTATATAGCTGGTTGCCGTTTCCATCCTCAAACATCACCGATGTACCTGTCGAAGTAGTTGTAAATCCAAGGTATGCCACATCAACATTTCCGTAATTGACAATATGATATGCTGGAAAAACATAATCGTCAGTTTGACAGTTCTTCAAATTAGAACTCACCACATTTGCGCTCAGCTTGTCAGTCAAATTAAACATTTGTTCTATGCCGTAATCAAATTCATGGTTTCCTAAGGTAACCACATCATATCCCACCTCATTCATAATATCTACTATAAGCTCTCCTTTTGAAGAAGCACCGACGACACCGCCATTTGCAAAGTCGCCACACGACACAGTAGTGACGTAATCTGCAATCTGTTCTTGCTGATTTCTCAACGCAACCAATTTAGCATATCCGTCAACAGCACAATGAACATCGTTATCATAAACAATAACTATCTGTCCGTCAGGAAAGACCTCTTCTGGCATAGAGTTATTATCACAAGAAAATAATAACAACATCAGCAAACAGATATAAGTCATAAAAAAGTACGTTTTATTCATATTCTGATAAACATTGATACGTCTCTGTCAATTGTTAATTGTCAATTGTCAATTAAACTCACTCTCCCCAATAGTCGTAGTTCTCTACGTCTTTCATCAATTCCTTCACTGCTGTTTCCAACTGTTCATCGATGCCGACAGCCAATTTCTCTGGTGTGTTCTTGACTTTAATATCGGGCTCTAGCTGTGTATTTTCTAAATAATAACCTTCTTCTGTTCTATATCCAACGACAGGCAGTCCGAAGTAGATATTCTCGTCTTGCAATGTCTCCCATGTCACGCTGCTCATCGTTCCAGGCACAGGCATACCTACCAACTTACCCATCTTCTTATATTTATAGACCCATGGAGTTCCATGAGCGTTACTATAGTTAGCCTCTCCCATAATCATAATAGAAGGTTTGATATAACGACGCGACGGCATCACACAAGCCACGCTATCACGAATTACCTGCTCTAAGTATTTCTCCCCGCTAAATAAAATCTCTATGTCTTCATGCAGACGTCCTCCGCCATTGAAACGCGTGTCTATCACTATACCTTTTCTCCTATTATATTTTCCGAGAATATCGGCATATACGTCGCGATAACTAGCATCACCCATGCTGCGGATATGGACATAACCCAAAGTTCCATTTGAGAGACTATCGACAATTTCTTCATTATGTTTAACCCAACGTTGATAAAGAAGCTCGTTCTGCGCTCCCAAAGAAATAGGTTTCACTATCTCTTCCCAACGTTTCTTTGTATCAGGATTATAGACAGATACCAAGACTTGCCTGCCTACTTTCTTGTTAAGAAGCGGATAATAATCCATATCTTTAACAATCTCTATTCCGTCAATTTTCTCTATGATATTACCAGCTTCTACTTTAGAGTTATTCTTATCGAAAGGACCTTTTTCAAGCACCTCATCGATGAGAAGACCATCACCATCATAATTCATATTGAAGAGAAGTCCGAGACATGCCGTCACATCACCGCTCTTACCATTACTACGCATCCTCGCTCCAGAATGAGACACGTTGAGTTCGCCAAGGATCTCGCTCATCAACTCCACGAAATCGTAGTTATTATTAATATGTTTTAAGAAAGGATAGAAATCTTTCTTTATCTGAGCGAAGTCAGCTCCGTTGCTATTTCTCAGGAAGAGACGTTTATTCTCCTGCAAAAAGATATGATTATACATATACTCACGTTCAGCAGCTCTATCAAGCCACATCGTAGCGTCATATTTTATAGGTGTCGATTTACCACCTTTAGTCTCGATAGTCTGAAGATTACCACCCGACAAGACGAAAAGTTTATCACCTTTTTTATTCAGTTTAATATCAGCGCCTCCGACATCAAGTTTCTTCAAAATCTTAGTCGATTTCTCACGCACATCGAGTTCCCAGAGATCATAGCCCTTCTCAAAGGCACTCAAGAAGAACAACTTATCGCCATCCTTTGAAAGAGTGATGCCCGCCATTTTCGACGACATAGGAGTCAATCTGATGATACGATCTTCAAGTCCATCAAACTCAACGACAATCTCATCATCACCTTTCTTACCTTTACTCCCCTTATCACTTTCACCCTTTTTATCATCTTTCTTATCAGCTTCATCTTTTTTCTGTTCCATCTTCATCACATCATATTCCTCTTTCGACATGCGGAATTTATCATAACTCTCTTGATTTAAAAAAGCTATAAAAGCATCATTCTGACTTCCCCATGAAGCATGAGAACGCATACCGTAACGATTTGAGACGAAAGTAATTGCATTGCCATCTAAAGCCCATTTCACATGAGACGTTATATAGGCGCTCTCCGTGATATTATGAATCTTCATATCGCCATTTGAAGATACGATACCCACATCGGAGTAAGGATCACGCATATTAGAAATCAATGTCAAGGCGAACCATTTACCATCTGGCGACCATTCATATTCAAAACAATAATCGTCGTTACGATAATGCTGCGTTCCGTCTGTAATCTGGCGTACTTTTTTTGTCTTTAAGTCAATAACTTTTAAGATATTTCTATTTTCTATAAAAGCGAGTTCTTTTCCATCTGGAGAGAATTTAGGCACGCCACGTTCTATGCCATCATCATCGAACAAAGGCTCCTCATTGATTAATGTTGCGTAAGTAAAATTCAGTTCTTCCTCACGAGCCACTTCGGCTTTGTAGAGATTGAGATAGCCATCGCGTTCTGAGACATAAACCAATGTCTTTCCATCTGGAGAGAAAGTAGGATATGACTCAGCTTGAGGAGTGTGAGTTATCTGTTTCGTTGTCTGATATTCCTCGGAGGTAACGAAGACCTCGCCTCTTGCCACGAAAGCGATGAGATCACCATCAGGAGTTATTGATATGTCGGTAGCTCTTCCGAACTTACCGAGTTCGGGAGTCTCTTCCTGGTCATTGATAATTTGTATCTCAACTTTCTTTGGCTCACCATCAAGAGTCTGAGTATAAATCTCGCCTTGATAGTTATAGCAGAGAACGTCATTATCAGATACTGTCAGAAATCTCACAGGATAAGTAGGGAAGTCTGTTATCTTTGTAACATTATCGGCATCATCAATAGAAGACTTATACACATTAAAATTATCACCGTCACGTTCGCTGAGAAAGACCATTTCATTTTTGTCAGATAAGAAACGAGGGTCGCGATCTTCTCCGATGTTTGTAGTTAAAATTGTATGAGTCTTATCGTTGGCATCATAATAAACTATGTCGCGTGCCACCGATGAGGTCTGATGTTTTCTCCAGATGTCTTCGCTACCTTTTCTATCATAATAAAGAAACGACTCGCCGTCATCATCAAAGGAGACGCTACATACCGTAGCAGCGGTGACTTGCGACGAGCGACCTCCATCTATTGAGACCTTATATAATTCTGTCAGCCAAGGTGTCGGAAACTGCACGTCATCAGCGTCTTTTTGAAGATAAGCCGAATAATAAATCATGGCATCATCATTAGAGAAAGCGAGAGGAATCTCAGAAACAGAATTTGTCGTGATACGTTTTGCCACTCCACCATCAGAGACGACGACATAAATATCGAAGTTAGCGTTTCTGTCGGAAGCGAAAGCTAAATATTTGCCATCGTTAGACCAGATAGGGTTGTAGTCGTAAGCCTCAGATGTAGTAATCTGTCGTGCCAAACCACCTTTTGCGTCAACGACATAAATATCGCCTTTGTAAGAGAAGGCTATCTTGTCGCCCTGAGGCGATATTACATTATAGCGCATCCAGAGAGGGATGTTGGCTGTTGGCTGTTGGTTGTTAGCCATTGGCTGTTGGCTATTAGCTATTGGCTGTTGGCACAGCATCACCAAAAGAAGGAGCATCACTCTCATCGACTTATTCATTCGTTGACTTATTGACTTGCAGTCTCGTTGACACGTTAAGCTTTTCATAGAATCAGAATTTAATATTTTTGCCGCTCATCCTTAATTTGATACCTGTGATAACCTTTTTAGTGTATTCAGGGAAATCGCTTTTCATAATCCAATCGTAATATTGAGGTTCAAAGCGGAAGACATCTTCTACGCGTTTATCTTTATGTTTTCCAAATTTAAACACCTCTTTACCTTCGTCATCGAAGATAATCTGTCCCATGAGGTCAGCGTTTTTGTTATGAGCAGAAAATTCGGAAAGTGACTGAATATCATTCACCACAGGCACTGAGGTAACGCCTTTGTTGTCGGTATATTCTGTGTCGTGATATTTATCGAGCATAGCCATCAACACCTCATAAGTAGCCGATGTATCGGCGGATGCGGAGTGAGCATCGACAAGGTCTTTATTAAGGAAGAAACGATAGGCGCCTTTAAGAGTGCGAGGCTCCATTTTCATGAAGATATTCATCACGTCGATGAGATGACGAGTCTTGATGTCGAAGTCGATGCCAGCGCGTAAGAACTCTTCCATCAACATAGGAATATCGAACTTCAAGATATTATATCCGGCAATATCAGAGAAACCGATAAACTTTAATATTTCAGGAGCATAATGTTTAAAGTTACCACGATCAGCCACATCAGCATCGAAGATATGATGTACGGCAGAAGTTACTGGCGGGATAGGACACTCTGGATTTATCAACCAGGTCTTCATCTCTTCTTCACCATTAACATTGATTTTCAATATACTAATTTCAACAATACGATCATGTACAGGATTAAGACCTGTAGTCTCAAGATCAAAAAAAACTATAGGACGTTTTAAATTCAGTTTCATAATAAATCTATTAATTAAGATGCCAAAGTTATGAATTTTTTCAAGGAGAAAGAGAGAAAAAAGTTAATTTCTAAAAAGATTTAAACAAAATGAAAAAAAAAATTTACAAAACAGATTTTTTCTTATTTTTGTCAAATCAAAATTCATTCGTTGAACATAAAAATTTAGATGAAAGTATGGAAGATAACGAAAAGATGAACAATCATGATGAATTGTTTTCGAGGGCAATACGTGCTGGTAAGCGTACTTATTTTTTTGATGTAAAAACGACAAAAGGTGACGAGAAATACATGACCATCACTGAGAGCAAGCGTCGTTTTAGCAACGAGCAAAATCGTTTTTTCTATGAGAAACACAAATTATTCTTATACAAAGAAGATTTTGAGAAGTTCAGCAACGCATTGAAAGAGACATTAAATTTCATTGAGACAGGAGAATATCCTGACGGATATTTCGATGAGCCAAAACATGAAGAATTTGACGACGACAGATCTATCGATGCGTGGTTTGACGAACTTGACAAATAAAATGTACAATGACAATGACAATGACAATGTACAGATAAGAATTGAAAATTAGAATAAGGAGCTGCTAAAATGATGGCAGCTCTTTTTTTATTCATAATTTATAATGCATAGTTTTTGTTCGTCAACTCATTGTCTCAGCGACTTGGTGACTTAGTGACTTAGTGACTTAGTGACTTAGTGACTTAAAATTGTTGATAACTTCTCTTTGTACATTATTAATTTTTACAATAAAAATTATATCTTTGTAGTTTAATAATAAAAGACAATAGATGGGAAAGATAATAGCGATAGCAAATCAGAAAGGCGGTGTTGGGAAGACCACCACAGCCATCAACTTAGCTGCAAGTTTAGCTGTTTTAGAACATAAGACGTTGCTCATTGACGCAGATCCACAAGCCAACTCCACCTCAGGCGTAGGTTTCGATCCTAAGGAAATTGATGGCAGCATTTATGAATGTATCATTGATAATATAGACCCAAAGAGTGTCATCAAAGAGACGGAGACGCCTAATCTTTATCTTCTACCAGCACATATCGACTTGGTAGGTGCTGAGATAGAGATTATCAATCTTCCACAACGTGAGAGAATGATGAGCGACACCTTATCCTCGATAAAGGAAGAATACGACTATATCATCATAGATTGTTCTCCTTCATTAGGACTTATCACCGTCAATGCTCTCACCGCATCCGACTCCGTCATCATTCCTGTTCAGTGCCAATACTTCGCACTTGAAGGTCTCGGCAAGCTTCTCAACACCATCAAAATTGTCCAAAGCAGATTCAATCCCAACCTTGACATCGAAGGCATCTTGTTAACGATGTTCGACACAAGAACGAGAATATCGAAGCAAGTTGTTGAAGAAGTAAAGAAGCATTTTCAGACCATGGTATTCGATACCATCATCAATGTCAACACACGTCTCAGCGAGGCTCCAAGTTTCGGGCAGACTGTCATCATGCACGATGCGACGAGTTCGGGAGCTATCAATTATCTTAATTTAGCAAGAGAAATCTTAAAGAGAAACGATAATGTCAATAACGAATAACAAGAAAAGAGGATTAGGTAGAGGTTTAGATGCCATCTTACAAAGCCCTGAGACCGACATCACCTCATCAGATATATCGGGCAACTACGTCGCAGGAGCAGTAGCCGAGTTAAACATAGACCACATAGAAGCGAACCCATTTCAACCGAGAACCGACTTTGACGAAGCCGCTCTTCAAGAACTCGCAGAGTCGATAAAGACACAAGGTGTGATACAGCCTGTCACAGTGAGAAAGATGGGTCGCGACAAATATCAGCTTATCTCTGGCGAGCGTCGTCTGCGCGCATCGAAGCTCGCTGGTCTCAAGACGATACCTGTGTTTATCCGTGTAGCCAACGATGAGCAGATGCTCGAAATGGCTCTCATCGAGAACACACACCGCGAAGGTCTCAACGCCATTGAGATAGCTCTTTCTTACCAACGTCTGTTGGAAGAATGCCAACTATCACAAGAACAGCTGAGCGAGAAAGTAGGAAAAGATAGAAGCACTGTGACCAACTTCCTCCGTTTGCTCAAATTACCCCCTGAGGTACAAGTAGCCCTACGCGACGACTTCATCAGCATGGGTCATGCCCGCGCTATAATAAATATCGACGATAAGGCAAAACAACTTATCATATTAAAAGAGATAATAGACAAAGACCTCAGCGTGAGACAGGTAGAAGAACTAGTACGCTCCCTTAACACAAAAAGCATTAAGACTAAAAAACAAAAGAACGTATTACCTCTGTCGTTTATAACACACGCCGACAACCTATCTAAATCACTGAATACAAAAGTTAAAATCGACCGCAACAACAAAGGTAAAGGTTCTATCACTATCAACTTTAAAAATGATGAAGACTTTGAAAGACTTATATCTCTAATCAACAAAAACTAATTCTAAATGTTAAAACGTCTTTCATTATTTTTATTGATTATCACTATCTCTTTGGGTAGCGTTTCTGCTAAAAACGATAGCATCGTCGTAGAGAAGAAACACAACCCCAAAAGAGCTACTTTATATTCGGCTGTGCTACCAGGATTAGGTCAGGCCTACAACAAAAAATATTGGAAAATACCTATCGTATATGCCGGCATCGGGACCATCTTCTACTTCGCAAACACCAACGGAAACGAATACAGAACTTACAGAGATGCCTTCGATTACAAAAGCGGAACCAAGACAAATGTTAACGAAGCAACGAAAGAATTAGCCAACAAATACTCATCAGAGAATCTCATAACTATCAGAGATTACTATCGACGTAACATGGAACTAAGCTGGATTATCATGGCGTTATGGTACGGAATCAACATCATTGATGCAACCGTCGATGCTCATTTCTTTGAATATGACATCAGCGATGACTTGACATTAAAAGTAGAACCCATGATACAGACCAATTACGCCTATTGGGAGATGGGTACGGGAGATGGGTACGGGTACGGGAATGGGTACGGGTACGGGAATAATTATGGTGTTTCTCTAAAGTTTAAATTTTAAGTTACATGAAAATTATATTATTAGGATATGGCAAAATGGGACACGAAGTAGAGAGAATAGCTCTGCAACGTGGACATGAGATAATAGCGAGAATTGACAAAGATAAAGACTTAGAGATTCAGAGACTCAGTGACTCAGAGACTCATGAAACGGTCGCAATAGAGTTCAGCACGCCAGCGACAGCATTAGAAAACATAAACTTATGCTTCAACATGAACATTCCTGTGGTATGCGGCACAACAGGCTGGTACGAACATCTTAACGATGTGAAGGCTCGATGCAAGAAAGAAAATCAGGCCTTATTTTACGCTCCTAACTTCAGCATAGGAATGAACATCATGTTCTTGCTCAACAAGCAACTCGCTAAGATAACAGAAAAATATGATTATAAATTAAGTCTCACCGAGACTCATCACATTCATAAGATAGATAAGCCAAGTGGAACAGCAGTGAGACTCGCTGAAGATATTATCGAGAATAACAACAATTACAATTCTTGGAAAGTAAATCAATGTACAATGGATAATGAACAATGTACAATGAACGATGTGTTACCGATAGATGCTATTCGTGAGGGTGACGTCTTCGGCATTCATGAGGTTAAAGCAGAATCCGATTGCGATGTGATACAAGTTCGTCACGAGGCTTTTAGCAGAAAAGGATTTGCCACAGGAGCTGTCGTCGCCGCAGAATTTCTCATCGGCAAAAAAGGGATATATACAATGAACGACTTATTAAACTGTTAAAAAATATTAAACCATGTTAGCATTCATATTATTAGTACCTGCATTATTTACAATACCTATCGCTTTCTGTTGGAAACTCTTTGAGAGAGCAGGTTATAAAGGATTTTATTCCATAATACCATATTACAATTTATATATTCTGTCGAAAATCGTTGACGACACAAAATGGTGGTGGTATCTTTTACTGATAATACCATATCTCAATTTCTTCACTATAATGTTAATGTTCATCGACTTAGCTAAATCATTTGGAAGATTTAAGATATGGGAGATAGTATGCGCTGCCGTTGTACCATTTATTTTCTTCCCGATAGTCAGTATTCAAGGCTCAACATACAGCGACCCGAGAGTGACAGAATATCCCAAGAAAAGCACAGTTCGTGATTGGTTAGATTCCATAGTATGGGCTATAGTCGCAGCCTTGATAATAAGGACTTTCATGATAGAGATGTACACCATTCCATCATCAAGTATGGAAAAGTCATTGTTAGTAGGCGATTATCTTGTAGTAAGCAAGTTAGGCTACGGACCTCGCATCCCTAACACACCACTCTCTTTCCCTTTCGTACATCACACCTTACCATGGTCTAAGACAGCGAAATCTTATATAGAGAAGCCTCAGCTTCCATATAAGCGACTTCCTGGCACAACAGAGATAAAGCGCAACGACCCTATAGTCTTCAACTTTCCTGCTGGTGATACAGTAAGCGAGGTATTTCAAAGCAACGTCACTTTCTATCAATTATGCCGTTATTTTGGAAGAGACAAGGTGATGAGCGACAAGCAACAATTTGGCGACATCATCACACGACCTGTCGATAAAAGAGAGAACTACGTCAAACGTCTTATCGCGATGCCAGGCGACACCTTACAGATAATAGACGGCGTAGTCTATATCAATGGTGAGATAGGCGAACAGCCAGAAGAGATGCAACATAATTATATCGTAAAGATTACGAGCAACGGCATCAACCCTAAGATATTAGAGAAATATAACATCACAGAAGGATACAGAACAGCCCACGCTGACGAACTGATTTTCAACATGACAGCCGACATCGCTGAAGAATTTAGAAAATTGCCTTTCGTAAAATCAGTAGAAAGAAGAATAGCAAAAGCAGGAACAGAGGTGTCGGAAGACATCTTCCCTAACGACACTACACATTTCAAATGGAACGCCGATAACTTCGGGCCTATCGTGATACCTCAAGAAGGTGTTACGGTGAAGATAAATCCTGAGAACATAGCACTTTACGACAGAGTGATAAGAGCTTACGAACTCAATGACATGAAGATTAAAGACGGAAAGATTTATATCAACGGAGAAGAAACAGACGAATATACCTTCAAAATGGATTACTACTGGATGATGGGCGACAACAGACATAACTCTCAAGACTCGCGATTCTGGGGCTACGTACCTATCGACCATATAGTAGGGAAACCTGTATTCGTATGGCTTTCCATCGATAAAAACACTGGTAAGATTCGTTTTAACAAAACATTCAGATTTGTAGATTGAGATTATGAGTTATAATAGAAACAAACCTATAGAAGACAAAGAAGAAAAGAAGCCTTCTACTCCCGAAAAGGAAAACAAAAAAGATAAGAAAGAAAAGAAAAAAGATACTCCTAAGGGTAAAGCCAAAGGCAAAGGCAACAAGACAGGCAAACGTAAAAAAGAAAGAGACCCTAGAATAAGCATCATCAGCGGCATCTTCTTTATGTTGCTGAGTTTGTTTATATTGCTGTCGTTCGTATCGTATCTCATAGGATATAATATCACAGGCGATATAGGAGAATATATCGGCATGGGATTAAGCGAATACGCCTTTGGTATAGGCTCTGCTTATCTCATATTCCTCATATTATTATTAGGACTCAACCTCACTTTCAAAGGCCCTAAAATATCAATAGTCACAATATGTAAATACTGCATCATGTTCCTTCTATGGGTGCCTCTACTCACTGCTACAATATTACCACATAATGAACACACTGAATTATTCTACGGAATCGTTGGACTGAATATCTACGAACTATTAGAACCTCATATAAAGAATATCGGCATCTACATAATACTATTCTTTATATTCCTGACTTACATTATTTACACCTTCAACATCAGATTCCCAGAAATCAAGAGAGAGATTAAAACGGACGATGACGTTGACAATGACGTTGACAATGACAATGACAATGACGTTGACAATGACGATAACGATGATAACGATGACGAGGATGACGAAGACGTTGTTATTACCGTCAAGCATATTGAGACTCCAAGCAATGAGATAACACTCGAACTTGATCCAATTTCCGAACCAGAACATAAAGATGATACCGATCCAGTCCCAGCCCCCGTTCCCGTTCCCGTCCCCGTTCCCGATACTTCCGATGAAATTGACATGGAGATAACGAAACCTACGGAAGAGAAACAAGCCGAGGAGATAGGCGAACATTTCGGTTTAGACACCAACTTCGACCCGAAACTCGATCTTTCCAGCTTTAGACTTCCACCATTGGAACTATTAAAAGATTATGGTGAGTCTTCTAATAGCGTTGACAGGGAAGAATTAGAAGCCAACAAGAAACGTATCGTCGATACACTTGCAAACTACAATATATCAATAGATAAGATCAAAGCCACCATAGGTCCTACCGTAACATTATACGAAATAGTTCCTGCTGCTGGCGTTAGAATCTCAAAGATAAAAGGTCTTCAAGACGACATCGCATTATGTCTCTCAGCAATAGGCATTCGTATCATAGCTCCTATTCCTGGCAAGGGCACTGTTGGTATCGAGGTTCCAAATCAGAAGCCTCAGATTGTATCTATGAGAAGCATCTTAGGCTCGGAGCGTTTCCAGAAATGTGGCTATGAGCTTCCTTTCGGCATCGGCAAGACTATCTCTAACGAGAGTTATGTAGCCGACCTCGCTAAGATGCCTCACATTCTCATGGCAGGTGCCACCGGTCAAGGTAAATCCGTTGGTATCAACGCTATCATATCATCATTGTTATATAGCAAGCACCCAGCAGAGCTTAAATTTGTACTCGTCGATCCTAAGAAAGTGGAGTTAAGCCTTTACAAAAAAATAGAGCGTCATTACTTAGCTAAACTTCCTGATGCAGAAGAAGCTATCATCACCGATGTGAGAAAAGTAGTTCGCACACTCAACTCATTATGTATCGAGATGGATAACCGCTACGAACTTTTGAAAGACGCACAAGTACGTACCATAAAAGAATATAACGCCAAATTCATCTCTCGCAGACTAAACCCATACGACGGTCACAGGTTCTTACCTTATATCGTCTTAGTCGTTGATGAGTTTGCCGACTTAATAATGACAGCTGGCAAGGAAGTAGAAGCCCCTATCGCACGTCTTGCACAGTTGGCTCGTGCTATCGGTATTCACCTTATCATCGCTACACAACGTCCTTCTGTCAATATCATCACCGGTACTATCAAAGCTAACTTCCCAGCACGTATCGCTTTCCGCGTCATCTCCCGTGTTGACTCAGGAACTATCTTAGACACCAACGGTGCCGACCAACTCATCGGTAGAGGCGACATGCTATTATCAACAGGTAACGACCTTGTACGTCTGCAATGTGCCTTCATCGACACGCCTGAAGTGGAAGAGATAACAGAGTTCATCGGCTCTCAAAGAGGCTACTCCGACGCTTATCTCCTGCCTGACTGCCCAGATGAAAAAGACGAAGGCGGCGGCAAAGAAAACCTCGACCCAGACGAAAGAGACCCATTATTCGAAGAAGCTGCTTATATCATAGTACAAACACAACAAGGCTCCACCTCAATGCTACAACGTAAGTTGAAACTCGGTTACAACAGAGCAGGCCGTATCATCGACCAACTTGAGAAAGCAGGTATCGTAGGACCTTTCGCAGGTAGTAAACAACGTGAGGTAAGAGTAGCTAACGAAATGGCTCTCGAACAATTCCTTAAAGACCTCAATATGGATAATGAATAATGGATAATGATGATGAAGAAAATATTTTTATTGACATTAGGTATCTTTGCAAGCTTTGCGATTAAAGCTCAGTCAGCTGACGAGTTTTTAAATTCTATCGTTGAAAGTTATAAATCATACGACGACATAAGTATTGTTTTCAATTATAAAATTATCAACGAAGAGATGGGTGTTAACGAGTCATCACGAGGCTACGGCTCAATAAAAGGCAACTCTTATATGATAAATGTCGATGGACAGGAACTAATCTGTGATGGGAAGACTTTATGGACTCATCTCATTGAAGACGAGGAAGTCATGATAAGTGAAGTGACTGACGATAACGACGCCTCCCCTATCGCAATATTAAATTCTCTATCTAATAATATCAGCACGAAACTGCTCAGCATCAGCCCTAACATAACGATAGAAGTTGTAGAAAACGAACAATCTACTTTCGAAAAGTTACATATTAATGTGGACAGCAATCTTAGACTAAAAGACATTCACATCTTCTTAGGTGACGGCAATGAGCTAATATACGAGATAACAGAGCTCACCACAAATCAGAATCTTCCAGATAGCATGTTTATCTTCGATGAGGCAATACACCCTAACGTGGAAGTAATTGACATGAGATGACAACAATTAACAATTAACAATTAACAATTAACAGTTAACAATTAACAGTTAACAATGTAGAGACGAGACATATTACACCGATGGTAATAAAAGAGACGTAATTGGTGCGTCTCAATAAGTCACCAAGTAATTAGAGCGTCTCAAAAATTATGAATTATGAATTATGAATTAATAATTGAAATAGTCGCGGTTATTACCGGGATGCTCAGCGTGTGGTTTTCGAAGAAAATCAATGTACTCGTATTTCCTATTGGGATTATCAGCGTGCTTCTTTATGTATTCATATTCATAAAAAATGAGCTTTACGCCAATGCGGTCATCAACTTCATCTACTTCTTGATTAGCGTCTTCGGATGGTGGAACTGGAAAAGGACTAATGACAAAAGTCTAAAGTCAAAAGGAGATGACGAATTGAAAGTTACGTTTTTGAACAAGAAGGAAAGTGTTATATCATCTATTCTCGTCACTCTTTCGTTTTTCATAATATCAACAACTATCAACTCCGACTTAGTAACAAAATTAGATTATTGCACAAGCATCTTAGGTTTAGGTGGAATCATCCTCACTTCTTTCAAGAAAGTAGAGAATTGGATTTCTTACCTAATCGCCGACATAGTTCTCATACCATTATGTATCTACAATGGATTATATCTAACAAGTATTCAATACCTTGTATATACGATATTAGCGATAATGGGTTACATCAGCTGGAGCAAGGAGGCGAGACAAAATGTTTAAGATTGCAATCACAGGACCTGAATCAACAGGTAAATCTACACTTTCCGAGAAGTTGGCTCATCATTATAATACTAACTTCGTCCCTGAATATTCAAGATCTTATTTAGAAAACTTTGTAGGTCAATATACAGAAAATGACGTTGTTGAGATTGCCAAAGGACAACACAATCTTATTATAGAAGAAGAAAAGAAATCATCAAAGATATTAATCGCCGACACTGAAATTGTGGTCTGCAAAATATGGGTTGAATACGTCTTCAAACATTCCAACACTACAATCGACAATCTCTTGAAGAAACAAGACTTCGACTTGTATCTTCTATGCGACATCGACCTGCCTTGGGTTTATGACCCTTTGAGAGAAAATCCTGATATTGATGAAAGAAAGGAGCTCTTCGAGATTTATAGAAACACTTTGGAACAGATGAAGGTTCCTTTTGAAATCGTCAGCGGCGACAACGATGAGAGAGTAAACAACGCAATAAAAGTCATCGAGAAATATCGTCATGAATAAGGAAAGAAAACATATCGTCTTCTTAGCGCGATGGTATCCGCACCATTACGACCCGATGTTCGGTCTTTTCGTGCAACGCCATGCCGAAGCCGCCGCCTTGTTCAATGATATTACGGTTGTTTATTGTCAACCTATTGAACCGCAAAGTAGAGACGCGTCGATTACACCTAAAAAAAATGAACAATATGTAATTGACACGTCTAAACAGAAAAATTTTGAAATCGTAAGGACATTAGAAAACAATGTCGATACGATTCGGATTTATTATAAGAAACCGAAAAACAAAATCTTGTCATTACTACGATTCTACCGTGCCAATATGATTGGATTGAAGTTATGTAAGTCTCCCGTTGACCTGATTCACGTTCACATCTTGACGCGATTAGGAGTTGTTGCATGGATTCAGAAGCTATTACATAAGACACCTTATATCATTACGGAACATTGGTCGAGGTATTTACCTGGCAATGACTTCGGAGGTTTCTTCAGAAAATTAGCTACGAAGATTGTAGTTCGTAACGCGAAATTAGTCACCACCGTGACAGACAATCTCGCTAAGGCGATGCAAAATCACGGCTTGAAAAACGACAATTACGTCGTATTACCCAATGTCGTGAACTTAGACATATTCCATATATCTGAAAAGAAAAACAATACACCTTGTAAGATAATTCACGTCAGTTGTTTTGAAGACAAATCCAAAAATATCAGCGGACTTTTAGAATCTTTAAAGATTGTTGAGAAAAAAGGCATCGACTTCCAATGCACTTTGATTGGCGAAGGCATGGACTTCGATTTGATGAAAGGAAAAGCCGTCGAACTACAATTAATTAATAAGGTGTCATTTACCGGATTACTGGAAGGACAGAAATTAGCCGACGAACTCGCTTCTGGCAACTTCTTAGTGTTATCGAGCAATTATGAAAATATGCCCGTCGTGATACTTGAAGCCTTGGCATCCGGACTTCCTGTCGTAAGCACCAATGTCGGAGGGATCAAGGAGATGATTGACGAGACGAAAGGAATCTTAGTAGAGCCGAGAAATAAAGAAGCCTTAGCGGAAGCCATTATCAAGATGATAGAGACACATAACGATTACGACCCCAATTATTTAAGAAAGAGCGTCATTGAGAGATACGGCTATGAGAGTGTAGGAAGATTTTTGGATTCGATTTACAATAAATAAATAAACAAATCGTTAAGCCCGTAATAATCATATAATTTATCAATCATGAAAAGGCTTTTACTCATTATCTGCATTATGTTTTCTATAACATTGAATGCGCAAAGCGATTTCTATTTCGGACCAAAGATTGGATACAAATCAAACGACATCACTGCACCTGAAATTAGGCATTTCAGCAAAAAAGGTAATTTGACATTTGGTGCCTACGGAAGAGTTTTGTTTAACAACAATATCAACATACAATCAGAGTTGATGTATAATTACTCAACAATTGCACAAATGGGATATGGTCAATCAGGTACTATTATCAAAGTTAGAAATCATTCTTTTGCGTTGCCGGTATATTTTGGTTATCAGTTCATCAATCGTGACAATTTTAACATGAGAGCCAATTTAGGTCCTATAGTTCATTTCAATTTCGACAAATGCGTTGAATTAATGGGCAGAGAACCCGATTATGATTCTAATGTGGATAGAAGCATCATGCGACAATATGATTACAACTTTGCAAACCTTGGTGCAGCGTTCAATATAGGTGCTGACATATACCGATTCACTGTTGACATCAGTTACAGTTTAGGACTCACAAATGTATTTTACTCAAGAGCTATACTAATGAGTAGAGGCGCTAACTCACAAGGTCATAGAGGTTTAAACACCTTCACTTTCACCGTAGGATACAGATTCGGGAAATAATAAAAACATAATTAAGAAACAACAAGAGCTGCCGTTCAATAACAGCAGCTCTTTTATCTTTTATCTTTAGCCAACCTATTCAAGATTCTCAATCACCATCTTCACGAATTCGGTGTTAGCGAGATGTCCTGGTTTGAACGCCTTGACGTGACCGAGAATAGGTTTTCCGAGTAGCGCCATATCACCGATGAGGTCGAGAAGTTTATGGCGAGCCGGTTCGTTCTCGAAGTGAAGGCTTGTATTATTCAAGATTCCTCCCTGATGGATACCGACGGATTCCATATTGAAAAGTTTCGCTATTCTTTTAAGTTCTCCAGCTGGCACCACATCTTCTACGAAGACTATCGCTGTCGAGAGATCGCCGCCTTTGATGAGGTTATGGTTCAGCAACATCTCAAGTTCTTGGAAGAAGACGAATGTGCGGCAAGGAGCTATCTCTTTCTCAAAATCATCCATGCTTCTGAGAGTAGCGGTCTGAGGTTTAAGCACCTGTGAGTTATAATCGACGCTCACTTCCATTCTAAAGTCATTAGCAGGTTTGATACTAATCTCGCATCCAATTTTTGGGTGGAAGTAAGTCACTGTCTTTTTAACACGGAGATATTCGCGTTCAGCATCTTGTTCCACTATTCCTGCTGATTTAAGAGCTTCGAGCATATAACGAGCGCTACCATCTTGGATAGGAGGTTCTTCGCAGTTGATGTCTATCAAGACGTTATCGACGCCAGCGCCTCTAAGAGAAGCGAGTATATGTTCCACTGTATAGACACGCACTCCGTTATGAGCTATTGTCGTTCCACGCGAAGTATCCACCACATTCTCCACTCTTGCCTCCACTATAGGTTTACCTTCAACGTCAATTCTTCTGAATTTGATACCATGATTTATTTCCGCAGGATGGAATGTCAGAGTACCTTTTTGTCCTGTATGCAAGCCTGTTCCGCTTAAGCTGACTGATTGTTTTATAGTTTTTTGTTTTTCTATCTTCATTGTTTCTCGTTTAATTTTTTCTCTAATTCTTCGATACGTCTCACCAACTTATCCATCTGTCTCAGGTGAATCGACATTCTGAGGAAGTCTTTTACCGGCATAACAGGAGAACCCATTACCTCTTCACCTTCTCTCTTGATATTACTGATGATACCTGACTGAGCTCCTATCTTAGTGTTATTAGCGATATGAAGATGACCTGCTATACCCACTTGACCTGCCACGATACAGTTAGCGCCTATTTTCGTCGATCCGCTCACGCCTGTCTGAGCTGCCATAGCAGTATTATTACCGAGTTCTACATTATGAGCCACTTGGATAAGGTTATCAAGCTTCACTCCATTATGAATCCTTGTCGAGCCCATTGTAGCACAATCGACACAGGTGTTAGCGCCAATTTCAACATTATCACCTATCGACACGTTACCTATCTGTGGTATCTTTTTATAAGAGCCATCTTCTTGTGGGGCAAAGCCAAAGCCATCGGCACCGATGACGCATCCAGAGTGTAAGATACAAGATTTTCCCACCACTGTCTGAGCATAAAGTTTTGCGCCAGCATAGACGATAGTATCATCACCTATCACAGCATCGTCGCCGATATAAGCCTGAGGATATATCTTCACACGATTGCCGATCTTCACTCTCTCTCCTATGAAAGCGAACTCTCCGATATAGACGTCATCGCCATAAGTAGCATCTTTAGAGATAAATGCGAGAGATGACACTCCAGTCTTCGACTGCATAAACTGCTGATAAAGTCCAAGCAGCTGAGCGAAAGCGGCATAAGCATCAGGCACTCTGATGAGAGTGGCAGTCACTTCACCTTGCAACTCAAAGTCGTTATTTATTAAAACTATCGATGATTTAGTAGTATATAAATACTGGGAATATTTTGGGTTAGCGAGGAAACTCAACATACCGGGAGCGCCCTCTTCTATCTTTGCTACATTATAAACCTTAACCTCAGGATCGCCCTCTACCGTTCCTGAAAGAAATGTTGCTATCTGTACTGCAGAAAATTCCATAATCTTTATAAAGAATTAAATTCACATTTTATACTTCTCACCGCCTTCTCTACCATAGGGTTGTCGAATGATGCCAATTTCTGTGCTATCAAAGAAAGTTCAGCATCTGGATTATCATTGAAAACGGCGTTGATATTTTGCATAACCTCTTCTTTAGCCAAGCTGATGAGATGCCAAGTCTCTTCTGATACATAGAGACGCTGTGCTAAATTATGTTCAAACTCATCTTGAACGTTTTGAAGAAGCGAGAATTGAAAGTCGTTCTTTGTCATCGTCGGGATAAAGACACGTTTTACCAAGACGGGAAATTGAATACGTTCTATGTAAAGAAGCAGACGTTCATAAGCCTGAATACGTAAAGGAACTATCAACTTATACGATACAGTCTTAATATCATCATGATGATTACGACTATCGTTATTATTCACTTGTTTTTTTTCGTTTTTCCAAACGTAATAAAAAGTCCACGAAAGCAGTCCTATTAGACCTAGAATAGAGATAACATTAAGCCAATTCATAGAATATAATTTTTCGCAAATATAAGCAAAAACATTTTACGATTTTTAAAAATAATATGCTAATACTAACGTAAAAAACAGTAAATTTGTCGGTTCAAATCAAAGCAACATTTTTAACAAGTTTTATAAAAGAAAAAGAAAATGGGAAACATCATTTTATCACAAAGAGTCAACAACATGGCAGAATCAGCCACATTGAAAATGACTCAATTAAGTCGTGAATTAAAGGCACAAGGTATCGACGTTATTTCATTAAGTATTGGCGAACCAGACTTCAACACACCTGTTGCTGCAAAACAAGCTGGTATTGACGCTATCAATAACAACGACACCCATTATCCTCCTGTACCAGGAACACCTGCATTACGTAAAGCCATCGCCGAAAAATTAAAACGTGATAACGGTCTCGACTACACTGATGCCGACATCATCGTTTCTAACGGTGCAAAACAAGCTATCACAAATGTTTTCATGGCTATCGTTGATAAAGGCGATGAAGTCATCATCCCAGCTCCTTTCTGGGTATCATATCCTGAGATGGTAAAATTAGCCGACGGAACTCCTGTTTTCATCAACACAACAGCAGAACAAAACTTCAAGATTACCGCCGAACAATTAGAAGCCGCCATCACACCTAAAACCAAAGCATTTATCTTCAGCACACCATGTAACCCTTCAGGTTCTGTCTATACCAAAGCTGAGTTAGCTTCTTTAGCTGAAGTATTCAAAAAACACCCACAAATCATAATCTTATCCGACGAAATCTATGAGTTCATCCAATACGAACAAAAACATGAAAGTATGGGTCAATTCACAGAGTTAAAAGACAGACTCGTCATCATCAACGGCGTTGCTAAAGGTTATGCTATGACAGGTTGGCGTATAGGTTACATCGCAGCTCCTAAGGCTATCGTTTCTGCATGTAACAAAATCCAAGGTCAATACACATCTGGTATCTGTACAATAGCACAGGCTGCATCATTAGAAGCTGTGAAGATGTCACCTGAGAACTCAGAAGAAATCCAAGATATGCTCAAGGCTTTCAGAAACAGAAGAGATATGTTCTTTGAACTCTTAAGCGAAATCCCAGGTATCAAGTTGAGCAAGCCAGCTGGCGCATTCTATATGTTCCCAGAAATTAAATCATACTTCGGCAAGACCGACGGCGAGACAACAATCAACAACAGCGACGACCTCTGTTTATACTTATTAAACAAAGCTCATGTTGCTTGCGTTGCAGGTACAGCATTCGGCAACGGCGAATGTATCCGTCTCTCTTATGCAACATCAGAAGACAAACTTCGCGAAGCAGCAGCAAGAATTAAGAAAGCATTAAGCGAACTTAAATAAGTCACTGAGTCTCCAAGTCACCAAGTCACCGAGTCACCGAATCACTAAAACTTGGCGACTTGGTGACTTAGCGACTTAGCGACTTAAAAAAAAGAAACCATGAAAAACCTGTTCGATTCTTTTAACAGTAAGAAGATAATGATCATCGGAGATGTCATGCTTGACATCTATATGAAAGGTAAAGTTGAAAGAATTTCACCTGAGGCACCTGTTCCTATCGTATCTGTGACAGAGACGTTCTCTCGTTTAGGAGGTGCCGCCAATGTAGCCCAAAACCTTAAGGCATTAGACGCCGAACCTATTTTATGTTCCATCATAGGCGACGATGAAAAAGCCTGCGACTTACTCAATCTGATGCAAGAACAAAAGATGAACATGTCGGGCATAATTAAAAGTCGCGAAAGAGTTACAACGAGTAAAGTACGCATCATTGGCAACAATGCGCAGATGTTACGCGTTGATACAGAAGACACCATAGACCTCTCAGAAAAAGAATACAACTCGTTGACAGAGAGAATAAACGAGATCATCGAAAGAGATAATATAAGTGGTATCATCTTACAAGATTACAACAAAGGTGTTTTAACAGAACGACTTATAAAGGATGTCATATCTATTGCAAACGGCAAATCTATCCCTGTCGGCGTTGACCCAAAGAAAAAGAATTTTTTAGCATATAAAAATGTAACTCTCTTCAAACCCAACCTCAAAGAATTAAAAGAAGGTCTCGGAATAAACTTCAAGCACGACATCATCGAAGAGATACTAAAAGCCGTTGATATATTACATGACAAGCTCAATTGTCGGTATATAATGACCACCTTATCAGAACGAGGTGTTTTAATAAAAGACTATGAGAAGGGCATCTACCATCATATTCCAGCGCATCTTCGCCAGATAGCAGATGTATCTGGAGCTGGCGACACGGTGTTAAGTGTGGCCATGTTATGTTTGGTAAATCAACAAGACGCATATCATATAGCAGCAATGTCGAATTTAGCAGGAGGCCTTGTATGCGAAGAACTTGGCGCAGTACCTATCAACAAAGACAAATTTGCAGAGGAGATAAAAAAAATATTTTAAAAAAATAAAATCATAATAAAAACAAAAACCATTCGTTTCAAACAATTATGAAGAAGAAACTTAAACACATATTATTATTTTGTATCACGCTTGTCACACTCGTCCCACAGACGCTCAACGCACAAAGCAAGAAGCCTCTCAATCTACCAGGATATGACAACGAGAGATACCATTATGGATTTATCATCGGCTATAATCAAATGCTGTTGTCTATAGATTATAAAGACAACTATCAGAATATCATACACTCACCTAATGAGTTACCAGCCTCTGAAATTCTAAGCGGCACTAACGATCTCTTCACGTCATCAAACTTTAGAGTAGAAAACATTATTCCACATATGACAAATGGCTTCACCGTTGGTATTGTTGGCAACCTTCGTTTAGCAAACTATTTCGACTTAAGACTTATCCCAACGCTCAGTTTCGGTGAAAGAAAAATCACATATAACATTGTTTCATTACAAGAAAGCATCGACCCTCAAGATCCTGAGAAAACAATAATTAACGAGGTCGAGAAAAGCATCACAACGACAACACACTCCACATTTGTTGAATTTCCATTACATGTAAAATACAGATCAAAGAGACTGAACAACACCGCAGCATACGTCATAGCAGGAGCTAACTATAAGATTGACATGGCATCCCGCAAGAAAAACTATGATGAAAATAACGGCAAACCCAAAACGTTAAACGTAAACCGTCATGACGTAGCAGCAGAAATTGGTGCCGGCTTCGATTTTTATACAGGATATTTCAAGTTAGGAATCGAACTAAAAATGAGTTATGGATTACTCAATATTGCTAAGGATGAGAATTTTATGTACACAAATAGCTTCGACAACTTACGAAATAAAACTTTCCAATTGTCTTTCACCTTCGAATAACATCATAACACACTGATATTTAAAGAAATAAAATATTTTTAAAAAAAATTATCATTTCACTTGTGTGTAAAGATTTTTTATGTATCTTTGCACTCACAAAAATACGGCGGTCTCTTCGTCTAGTCTGGTCAGGACGTCAGGTTTTCATCCTGGTAACAGGGGTTCAAATCCCCTAGAGACTACAAAAAAAATGACATATTAAAAAGGCGGTCTCTTCGTCTAGTCTGGTCAGGACGTCAGGTTTTCATCCTGGTAACAGGGGTTCAAATCCCCTAGAGACTACAAATTCAAACAGAGCCATTAACAAATCGTTAAATGGCTTTTTTAATGTCCATGAGAAACCACATATCAATAAAACACAACACTTTCATCAAGAGAACCATCACTCTCTTGATCGTGCTATTGACAATAGTTTCCTCAAGCAACAACATCAAATCTCAAGAGTTATCGTTCGGCTTCACTGGCGGACTGAACATGAACACCATCTCAACTAAAAGCGATGACGGTGGACTTAAAGTCGGTTTTAACATAGGCGGACTTGCACAATATCAGTTAAACGACAATATGAGCGTCATCGCAAACATAAAACTATCAGCCAAAGGACAACAATTTTCAAAAATCGAGGAGAATCAAAATAACTACATTAAGATTTATCATTCAACATCATTATATTACATCGACATCCCTATCCTTTATCAATATCACATCAAAGACCTATTAGGATTGGAAATAGGACCTTCGTTCAACTTCTTCCTTTCTGGAAAAGACAAGTCTAAAATTGGCAATACCACATCAGAAATAAAGAAGTTTGCAAAAGGAAGCTACAACCCCTTTGAGTTTGGACTAACTTTCGGAATCTTCACACGCGACCTTGGACAAAGCTCCTTTAACAACATCTTCATTGAATTTCGATATTTCATAGGATTGACAAACGTAATCAAAGACTACGGACGCAACGTCAACACAGGAGCCTTCCTCAACATCGGATATATCATCAGAAATCCTTTAAAGAAATAATAAAAATGCCTACTGACAGAAACAACATTCAACTACAGATCATTATTGGAAGCCAATACAATCCATATATCAATCTCGCTGTTGAAAGCAGACTTCTCGACAACTATCAACCAAATACTATAACACTATTTCTTTGGAAAAACAGACAGACTGTTGTCATCGGAACAAATCAGAATCCATATAGCGAATGCGATGTCAACACCCTCATAAAAGAAGGAGGACACCTCGCAAGAAGAAGAACAGGCGGCGGAGCCGTGTATCACGACTTAGGAAATCTCAACTTCTCCTTCGTCGCCGACAAAAGAATATACGACATAAAACGCCAGATGCAAGTCATTCAGGAAGCGCTACATAACTTCGGCTTAGAAACAGAAGTCAGCGGAAGAAACGACATAACTTATCAAGGACGTAAATTCTCAGGCAACGCTTTCGCAAAAACAAAATATCAAGGATTACATCATGGCACGATATTGATAAAAACCGATGCCGAACGCCTCCAAAAATACCTCAAGGTAAAACCAACGAAATTACATAAACATGGCGTCAAATCTGTAACAAGCAGAGTCATCAACCTTTCAGAAGTAGCCGACATAACATCAGAAAACATCATTCCATATCTTATCACCGCCTTTGAAAATGTTTATCAAGGCAAAGCCACAAATATAGATTTCAACACCCTATGTAACGAAGATATTATAAATCAAAGCCGTCATATAGGCAGCAACGAATATCTTTTTGGCAAGTGGAAAGAATTTCACACTAAAAAAAGCGCCGCTTTTGAATGGGGAAGCATCGACATTGACATCGACATTGACGAGGATAAAGGCATTATCAAAGATATAAACATAGCATCAGACAGCTTAGAACCCACCTCGATAGAATTGGCAATAAACATATTAAAAGGAAACAACATCAACAACAAGCCAACATTTCCTGAAGACAACACCATAGTTAAAGATATAATTGAGATAATTTATTGAGACACCAAGCCACCGAGTCACCAAGACTATGTTTTTTTCATATAGACTTGGATACTTAGAGACTTAGTGACTATAATTTTCTTATCTTTGCCATATTAAATAATTAAACTAATTAAACAGATGAAATACTTCCTTCTTCCATTAGGATGTCAAATGAATCAGAGTGACACTGAACGTGTTAAGACCGTATTACAAGGCATGGGATTTAAACAAACCGACAACGAAGACGAAGCCACTATACTAGGAATCATTGCATGTTCTGTCAGACAAAAAGGAATTGATAAGGTTTATAGCCGCATCAAAAAATGGAACGAAACTAAAGACAACAAAAACCGCATCACCTTTGTATCAGGATGTATTCTTCCTGCCGACAGAGAACGTTTCTTAAAACTCTTCGATTTGGTTTTCACAATGAACGACCTCCCCGACTTACCTGACATGATCCGTCAGTACGGAGTTATCGTTCCACAGCCAGCAGCCAACAGTCAACAGCCAACTGCCAACAGCCAACAGCCAATAGCCTTGGCTCAACAGCCAACTGTCAAAGTTCAGATAAATCCTTCTGCCAATATGGATAGATTCTGGGTCATCGAACCAGACCACATTTCCGACTTCGAGGCTTTCATTCCAATACAAAACGGCTGTAACAAATTCTGCACATATTGCGCCGTTCCATATACAAGAGGCAGAGAAGTATCGCGTAAATCTGAAGATATTTTAGCAGAATTAAAAGACTTAGTTCAGAAAGATTATAAAGTCATCACATTGTTAGGTCAGAATGTCAATTCATACGGGCTCGACAAGAAAGGTGAAGAAATAAATTTCGCCGAGTTGCTACGTAGAATTGGAGAATATGGCAACAGCGTGGATAAAGAGTTCTGGGTATATTTCACCTCCCCGCATCCACGCGACATGAGCGACGAGGTCATAGAAGTAATCTCACAATACAAATGCCTCGCTAAACAGATTCATCTTCCGATACAATCGGGCGACAACGATATGTTACAAAGAATGAATCGCAAGCATACGTTAGATGACTATCGACATATCATTCATACAATAAGAAGATTACTTCCTGAAGCAACAATATTTACAGATATTATAGTTGGTTTCACAGGCGAGACAGAAGAAGAATTTGAAAACTCAAGAAAAGCCATGGAAGAATTTAAATATAACATGGCATACATCGCACAATACAGCGTTCGTCCAGGAGCAGTAGCCTCGACATGGGCTGACGATGTCCCTAAGGAGACCAAGAAAAAACGTTATCACATTCTCACCGACGAACTAATGAAACACTCATTAGTCTATAATCAAGGACTTGTCGGAAAGACATTGAAAGTCATCGTCACAGGTTACGACAGAAATAAAACTTATCTGACCGGTTACACCGAAGGCAAGATAGTAATACGTTTCAAATCGAACGATAAAAATCTCATCGGCAAGATTGTTAAAGTCGAGGTAACATCGGCTACACCATTATCAATAGAAGGAAATCTCGTCACAGAATGAAGATAGCATTTAAGACATTAGGATGCAGGGTAAACCTCTATGAGACAGATGCGTTGGCATCGCGTTTCAAAGCCGCAGGTTATGAAATTGTTGAAGCAAACGAAGAAACAGACATCTTTGTTGTAAACACTTGTACCGTAACAAATCAGAGCGACCAAAAATGTCGTCAGACTTTGCACCAGATCAGAAGACAACATCCAGAAAGTCTGATTGTGGCGACAGGCTGCATGGTAAATCACAGAAAAGATGAGTTGATAGAAAAGAAAATCGTAGATTATGCTATCGACAATGAGAGAAAATACGCATTATTCAGCATCATAGACAAACACTTCAAAGGAGAACAAGTCGATCCTGAAGGCTTAGATATAGATTTGTTTGGTTACCAACCAGCATTCGACACCTTTCACACAAGAAGTCTGATTAAGATTCACGACGGATGCAATAATTTCTGTTCCTATTGCCTGATACCAATGGTAAGAGGAAGAGCCACAAGTCGTAGTGACAAAGACATATACGACAATATACGACAAGTTGTTGACCATGGATTTAAGGAAATAGTTTTAACGGGTGTCAACATGGGGCGCTACCAATACCAAGACGTCAATTTTGAAAATTTAATAGAGAACATACTAAAAATTGACGGCGATTTCAGATTGAGAATTTCATCTATCGAACCCGATAATTTCAGCGATAGATTTCTACAACTTTTTGAAAACAAGAAACTTGCACCTCATATGCACATTTGTCTTCAGAGTGGAGCAGAAAACACCTTGAAGGCAATGCGTCGTCATTACACCGCATCTGAATTTAAAACGATGTGTGATAGGATTAAAAGCGCGATTCCAGACTTCAACATCACTACCGACTTGATTGTAGGATTTCCAGGTGAGACAGAAGAAGACTTCATGGAAAGCGCACAGATGTGTAGAGAGATAGGCTTCAGCCACATACACACTTTCAAATATTCTATCAGAAACGGCACCAAAGCCGCTACCATGCCAAATCAAATCCCTGAGAAAATCAAGACTGAACGCAGTGCCATCATAAGAAGTATTTCTGCAGAGAACAAAAAGAAATATCTCGAACAAATGATGGGGAAACAACAAAAAATGCTCATTGAAAGAATAAACCCAGATGGAACTGCACAAGGTTATGGCGAAAACTATATACCTATGCGACTTAGAGGCAAAGATTTAGAAAAGAATACTTTCGTAAATGTGAAAGTTGACAGTATCATTGAAAAAGGAGACAATTCTGAAGTACGTGTGATTCAGCAAGATAAGATGTCATAAAACATTTTTTAAAAAAAGAAAAAAATTTAATAAAAAAATGTAATTTGTAAAGATAAAATAAGTATTTTTGCACTCCGAATTTATTATAGAATATTAAAATAAAAAAATTATATATATGGCAAATCACAAATCATCAATCAAAAGAATCCGTCAAACTGAAAAAAGACGCTTACGCAACCGCTACTATGCAAGAGCAATGCGTGCTGCCGTCAGAGGTTTCAGAGCTTTGACAGAGAAAGCTGAAGCAGAAGCTAAACTTTCAGAGATGTATAAAATCATCGACAGAACAGCTAAACGTGGTATTATCCACAGAAACAAGGCTGCTAACTTAAAGTCGAAACTTGCACATCACACAGCGAAATTAGCATAACAAGATTATACTAAACGAAAAAACCGACCATCGGGTCGGTTTTTTTGTTAATAGACATTAATACCATGATTGAATTTTTAGATACATACAACCTCAACGGAATATTTATCGGTATTGCTACATTCTTGATAATAGGCATATTCCATCCGATAGTAATCAAAAGCGAATATTATTTCGGTGTTAAATGCTGGTGGATCTTCGCCATCATGGGAATCATAAGCACAATAGCGTCCATTCTAGTAAAAGAATTGACATGGTCGATATTGTTAGCCGTCTGGGGCGCCTCGTCATTTTGGTCGATACACGAACTTTTCGAACAGAGAGAAAGAGTGAGAAAAGGATGGTTCCCTAAGAGGAAATGAATAATGAACAATTTATAGTTATTTTTTAATTCACAACTATTAATTTTCAACTATTAACTATTCAATAGTATGAAGTTTAAAGATTTTCTGAAGAAGAAAGATGTCAACATCACGGCGAAGGCTTACTTTCTCGATGCTCTTGGAGCTATGGCTTTCGGTCTCTTCGCCTCTTTGCTTATGGGAACTATCTTCACCACATTAGGTGACAAACTCAATATTCCTCTATTTATTGAGATTGCGAAATATGCTAAGCAGGCTACTGGTGCAGCTATTGGTGTTGCCATTGCTTATTCTCTTCACGCACCATCTCTTGTCTTGTTTTCCGCCACAGTATCGGGTATCGCAGGCAACGCACTCGGAGGTCCCGTTGGAGCCTATGTCGCTACTATCATCAGCACCGAGCTCGGCAAGATAGTATCGAAAGAAACTAAGATCGACATCCTCGTCACGCCGTCCGTGGTGATAATAAGCGGCGTCCTTCTCGCCATGTTCGTTGGTCCTGGCATCAACGCTTTCATGGAAGCCTTCGGAAGATTCATAGAAAACGCCACCGAGATGCGACCTTTTATCATGGGGATAATAGTCTCGGTATCAGTAGGAATGGCACTGACTCTTCCTATCAGTAGCGCTGCATTATGTATCGCCATCGGGTTATCAGGAATAGCAGCCGGCGCCGCTACAGCAGGATGCTGCGCCCAGATGGTAGGATTCGCAGTAATGTCGTTCAGAGAAAACCGCTGGGGAGGACTCGTATCACAAGGTATTGGAACATCGATGCTACAAATGCCTAACATTATAAAAAATCCTCTCACCTGGATACCGCCAACCTTAACAGCTGCCATCACAGGACCAATATCAACATGCGTCTTTCAACTCGAAAATGTGCCAATAGGTGCAGGTATGGGAACATGCGGACTCGTAGGACCTTTCGGAATAATAACGGCAATGCCAAATGGAGGAACAACAATGTGGTTAGGAATATTATTAGTATGTTTTATATTACCAGCAATATTAACATGGATATTCGGAGAAATATTCAGGAAGTTGAATTGGATTAAAGAAGGAGATTTAACAATTAACAGTTGACAATTAATAATTTACAATGACTCATTGACTTATTAAGACGTATCAATGTGTATTTTTATATAGCTTTCATTGATACGTCTCTACATATTAAATTAAAACCAAAAATTATGAAATCTATTAAATCATGGGCGGAAGAAGACCGTCCTCGCGAGAAAATGCTCGCCAAAGGAAAAGAAGCGTTAAGCAACGCAGAACTGATAGCTATATTAATAGGTAGCGGAAACAGCAAAGAAACAGCTGTTGACTTATCAAAAAGGATACTGCATGACAACAAAGACAACCTCATCGAATTGTCGAGATTAACTATCAACAATTTGATGAAGTATAATGGCATCGGTGAAGCTAAGGCAGTCACCATTGCAGCCGCATTGGAATTAGGACGCCGGCGACGTTTCAGCGAGGCATTAGAGAAACCTTCAATAAAAAACAGCCAGATAGCATACGAATGTTTTTACGCACATCTGTCTGATTTAAATCACGAGCAGTTCTGGATTATGCTTCTCAACAATGCTAATAAAGTCATTAAGTTAGAGAAGATAGGAGTCGGTGGCATGACAGGAACTACAGCCGACCCGAAGAAGATTTTCAAATGTGCCTTAGAAAATAATGCAGCAAGCGTGATGCTTTGCCACAACCATCCTTCAGGAAATGTGATTCCAAGTAATGCCGACAAACAAATCACAAACAATCTTATAAAAGCAGGAGCATTTTTAGAAATAAAAATCTTAGATCATATCATCATTGGTAACGATAATTATTTTAGTTTTGCAGACGAAGGATTATTGTAAAGAAAATTCAAATATTTTGTATTACTTATAATAAAATTACTATATTTGTCCCCTTAAGGGAGAATACTTTTATTATCAAGTAAATAATCTATCAAAAACTATATAGTTCCTTTCCCATAATTTTTATTGATTTGATATAACGATAAAAACAATTATATCTATGAAGAAGAATTTATTTACGTTGATTGTGTTGGTAAGTATAATATTCATACACAACAGAATATTTTCACAAGTAAGGGGTGGTAGAACAACTCCTGATTTCACAAATCTCAATGATACTTCCGTAACATGTTATTATGGAACAATTCAGCAATCCTTTCAAAGTGTAGGAGTAAATATAACATCTGCCAGCGGGATGAGAGTCGACTCTTTATTAACAAATTATTTCGTAGGAGACGGCGTAACCATTTCAAATGCGCGGTTTAACGGACAAGCAATAGTTAATAGCAATCAATTAGGTATATTTACCAACCAGGAGACTTCATTTCCAAATATGCCTATTGAAGAAGGTATCGTCATTGTCACAGGAGACTTCAATGACGCTGCAAGCGGCAATTATAACAACACAGAAAGTTCAGTTTCAGTACCCAATTCCGATGGAAATAATGTAAGTATAGCACTTAGCGATTTATTAAACAGCAATGGTTCCTCACAATTAATGCATGATGTTGGATGTATCTCATTTGATTTTAAATCACATGGAAACATAGTATCTTTTAGATACAGTTTCGCATCTGAAGAATATCTTGAATTTGTTAATAGTGTTTATAATGATATTTTTGCATTCTTTATATCTGGCCCTTATGACGAGGATGACAATCTGATAACAAGCGACTCCAGCTATTATTATCAATACAATATAGCTAAAATTCCAGGAACCCAATATCCTGTTTGTATAAACAATGTTAATCATATTACATATCCAGAATATTTCCGTCTAAATGAGAACGACAATTGTAAAATGGATGGATATACAGTGGAACTAGAAACAGAACCTATAAACATTGTTCCGAATGGAAGATATAAAATGGAGTTGGCTATCAGTGATATTGGTGATAGTTGGAATAATTCAGCTGTATATCTTACAGCTAATTCATTCAGCTTTTCCACTGACTTAACAGACACTATTTGTCAAGGTGAAACATACACCATGAATGGGTTTTCTGCAACAGAAACTGGCGTATATACACTGAATTTTGAAACTGTTAATGGATTTGATAGTATTGTAACATTAAATCTTATTGTAAATCCCTCTTACGATTTCTTGATCATTGACACTATCTGTGAAGGATATGATTATATGGATTATAATCTCAACATAATAAATCCTTCAGATGGTGTTCACAACAAAATACAAAACCTCAGCACCATTTACGGTTGCGATAGTATAGTAAGACTAAACCTAACAGTAAATCCCTCTTACGACATAACAATCACCGAATCTATATGCGAAGGTGATGACTACACTGAAAATGGTTTCATATTCGAAAACAAACCTGCTGGTAATTACTTCGACACCTTATTCCTAAATACTGTTCTTGGCTGCGACAGTATAGTAAGACTAAACCTAACAGTACATCCTACTTACGACATAACAATCACCGAATCTATATGCGAAGGTGAAAGCTACACTGAAAACGGTTTCATATTCGAAAACAAACCTGCTGGTAATTACTTCGACACCTTATTCCTAAATACTGTTCTTGGCTGCGACAGTATAGTAAAACTTCAACTGACAATCAATAAGACATACAGATTCGACATCTACGACTCTATCTGCGAAGGTGATGACTATAATATGTACGGATTAAACATAATAAATCCCAATGTTGGAATATATGAATATATGAGCAACTTACATACAACCAATGGCTGCGACAGCATCTATAATATAGACTTAAAAGTCATCAACAAGTATGAAGATATTGTCATCGAAGGTATTGAAGAAATATCGGTAGCCACTAACCTAAGCACAGGTTGTTACAAATACACCATAGGCGAGGTCGAAAATCATGAACATTACACATGGGAAATCGACAATGAAGAATGGAAAATTATTCCCGACAATAATGAATGTATTGTATGCGCGACAACACCCGATAAAGGCACTCTTTATGTAAGAGCTGAAAACTACTGTGGGTCCGTTTACGATTATATAGTATTGAACGCCAAGTTTATCGAAGACCAGGATAACGCCGATGTCAGAATCTATCCTAATCCTATTACAGACTTTGTCAACATACAACAAAACGACATAACATGTATCAATGTATATGATTCATTCGGACAGATTGTAATAGGGAACAATTATAATTTCGACAATCAGGTAACGCTCGATTTAAGCAATTTAAGAAGTTCCATCTATATTATCGAAATCATAACACTTGAGCAAACATTCGTAGAAAGAATTTATATAAAGAAATAAGATAACACAAACATCCAAATCAACAATTATGAATAATATCAAAGTTATCATATTAGGCTCTTTGTTCTCGCTATTACTACTTAGTTGTACCAAGAACGATGATACAACAGTAATACTTCTCGGAGAAGAGGCGTACATAGAAAAAATAACAGATGTAATTCCAGATACACTTCAACACGTCTTTGAGGAATACTTTGGTACAAACCCCAGTGGCTACATTCCGCCAAATGTAGAAGGAGAATACATTATATCTCCCAAGCAACGTATATTTTCAAATGTACCGGAAGACAACTGGCCTTTAGATATCATAGAACCTGACATAAATATAACTATGTCAAAACAACACAATCGCGAATGCATATTACAACTAAAAGAAGCGACGGAAACACTAACAGACACTGTTTATATTACTGGTTATGACAATTTATTTACTGTATATTACACAGAAGAAAAGACACTGCAACATTCAGGATATGAACACTATATCACTCGCAATGTTATTTTCAAAGGAGAAATGACAGATTATGGGATAAAAAATCTTAAGATAGCAAGTATAATTGTCAATGCCGACGATAATTCCCATGGAAACATGATTCAATATAAAAGAGGAGACTTCTTCCTTTATGAAGACGGCGACAATCTTTCAGAAAAGATCAATTAACTTCAATTACACAGTTATAGTTATGAAAAAAACATTCGCGCTACTTATTATTATATTCGCCACATTGAAACTTCAATGTCAAGTTGGAGTAGAAGAAAGATATACAGCAACTACTTTAGGTCTTAAAATAGGTTTAAATCACTCAACATTTAAATATACAGATTCTAATTTAAAGTCACTGCCACATGATATTTTCATAAATCCTAATATCGGTGCGTTCATAGAGTTATACATCAGCGACAATTTGTTCATAGCTCCAGAACTTTTCCTATACAACAGAGGACATCTTACCCATTATGTATATGAGAAAAATTTCAATGTAACTTACAAAGTCAGATCAAGATATTTTACGACAAGAGTCCCTATATACTATCGTTTCAATATTTCTAGAAATAATAATTGTAAACTTTTTCTAACAGCAGCTCCATCTTTCAACTTTCTATTAGGAGGAAATATTGATTTATATCAACCTGGCATTCCAGTTAGTAAAGCTAATATCGACATAGGCAGAGCCAATATGCGACAACAAGATTTTAGCATTTTCTTTGGTTGTGGAGGTCAGTTTTATATCAATTATAGAAATTTTTCAGTCGTGACAAAAATAGAATTTGGCTATAATTTAGGTCTTACAAATAGCTTCTCCGACATGGAAATCAGTGAGTTGTCAAAAGCGGAAAACACCAATGCTTACAATATCACAGGCGAACGCAAAATAAACAACATTGAATTCAATGTTACAATAGGTATCCCACTTAAATTTTCGCATCATGACGCTTGTTGGGGAATCAAGAGAGATAAAAGATCAACAACAAATAACAAAAAGTACGTATCTCCTCAAAGGTAATTTTTACAAATAAAAATCTTAGATCATATCATCATTGGTAACGATAATTATTTTAGTTTTGCAGACGAAGGATTATTGTAAAAAAAATGATAAAAATTGTAACAGTAATAGGAGCGAGACCGCAGATTATCAAGGCTGCAGCTTTAAGTCGCGCCATAAAAAACAAATTCTCTGACAAGATAAAAGAAGTCATCATTCACACAGGACAACATTACGATGAGAATATGTCGCAGGTATTTTTCGATGAACTCGGCATCCCTGCACCTGATTATAACTTAGGTGTCGGCTCAGGAAGTCACGGCGTGCAGACAGCCAAAATGCTTGAAGGCATCGAAGAAATCTTATTAAAAGAAAAGCCAGATTATCTTGTAGTATATGGAGATACCAACTCTACTTTGGCAGGTGCGATAGCAGCTTCGAAGATACATATTCCGATAGTTCATATAGAAGCAGGCTTACGTTCTTTCAACAAAGCGATGCCAGAGGAAATCAACAGGATATGTTGCGACCATTGTTCTACGATGCTCTTCTCCCCCACCTCAACAGGATATAAAAACTTAATTAATGAGGGCTTTAGCCCAAACAACGAGAAACCCTTTAACATCGACAATCCAGGAATATATCATTGCGGCGATGTGATGTACGATAACAGTCTTTATTTTGGTTCAACAGCAAACAGCAAACAGCCAATAGCCAAGAGCAATTATATTCTTTGCACCATACATCGCAACAACAACACTGACGAGCCTGATAGATTGAAGTCCATTGTCGATGCCCTGATAAAGATTTCAGAAGAAAAAGACATTATCATTCCTTTACATCCGAGGACGAAGAAACTGTTAGATGTTAATATAGATTTAGAAACATATAATACCTTTATTAATAGAAGTAGCATTCACATCATAGAGCCTGTTTCATTTTTAGAAATGATAAGTTTAGAGAAGAACGCAGAATTAGTCATCACCGATTCAGGCGGAGTCCAGAAGGAAGCCTATTTCTTCAAGAAACCATGTATTATAATAAGGAGTGAGACAGAGTGGAAAGAGATAGTTGAAGTAGGAGCAGCTCTTATTGCTGATGCTGATAAAGATAAAATCATTGAAGGATATTATCATTTCAAAGATAATAGAATCGAGGAATTTCCAGAGATCTTCGGCGATGGCAAAGCAGCTGAATTTATATGTAACGAGTTGATTAGCAATAATTAATAAAATATATCATATTTTTTCAAAATATATTTCTTTTATAAAGAATTTTTACTAATTTTGCAAAACGAAAAAAAGAACTGCAAAGTTCAATCTAAATGTTTAATTATCAATAAAATAAATTATGAATCAGTACGAAACCGTTTTCATTTTAACTCCCGTTTTATCTGATGAACAGATGAAGGAAGCGGTGAAGAAATTCGAAGACATTCT
>SUWU01000054.1 GCA_015061295.1 Lentimicrobiaceae bacterium | reverse complement strand
CTCTTACAATCGCCACTGCCACAGTGATTTCCGGAATAATATCCTTAGTATTCACTCCAGCGATGTGCGTACTTTTCCTCAAAGAAGAAAAATGGAGCCTCAAATGGTTCAACAAATTATACGACAAAACTTTAGGATTTTACATCAGAATAATAAAATCGTTTTTAAGAAGACCTGCCGTAGCACTGACGACATTCGTAATCATCTCAGCATTAACGATGTACGTCTTCATAAAATTACCTAATGAGTTTTTACCTAAGGAAGACTTAGGATATTTCATGGTGACGGTACAATTACCTAATTCTGCAAGTTTAGAAAGAACAGAAAAGGTTACAGCGGAACTTTCTAAGATGTTAGACAAATATCCAGAGATCGACACTTATTTGGTTATCAACGGATTTTCGTTTGTAAAAGGCGGCAACAGTTCCAACGAAGCGAGTTTGTTCGTAATGTTAAAAGACTGGGACGAGCGTAAAGGCAAAGGCGAAACCGCGACAGCTGTCATCGACAGAATCAACATGGAAGCCACTGAGATACATGAAGCTAACATCTTCGCCATCAACCCGCCTTCAATACCAGGGCTTGGAGCTTCGGGTGGATTAGCATTCGTACTCGAAGACCGTAACAACTTAGGAACGACAGAGTTAGAAAACGCCGTAGCCACCTTGATAGAAAACTATCAAGAAGAGCCAGCCTTGATGTATCTTCAAAATCAGTTTGAAGGTAACAGTCCGCAGTTTTTCCTGAACATAAACCGCGACAAAATCGGCATGATGGGATTACAGTTAAATCAAGTCTTCGACGCACTTTCATCATATATGGGTTCCACTTTTGCCAACGACTTCGTGAGATTCAACAACATATATCAAGTCATCATTCAGGCAAATCCTGGAAATCGTAATGTTATTAGCGACATCTTGAAGTTAAGCGTGGAAAATCCTAATGGCGAGATGGTTCCATTTTCAGCATTTTGTAATATTGAAGAAAAGATGGGACAGGCGCAGATAAACCGTTACAACCTCTACCCTGCCGCTAATATCATGGCGGTTGCTAACGAAGGTTACAGCAGCTCAGAAGCTATGGAAGCATTGGAGAACTTGACAGAGAAATATTTAGGAAACAATTTCGGCTACGAATGGACGTCTGTCGCTTATCAGGAGAAGCTATCGAGTTCGAGTGTAACGATGATTTTCGTCCTTGCTATAATATTGGTAATCTTAGTCTTGGCAGCCATGTACGAAAGTTGGACCAATCCTTTCGCCGTCATTTTAAGTGTGCCGTTAGCCTTGTTAGGAGTCGTGGCAGGATGTATAATAATGTCGTTGCCGATAAGTATTTATTCACAAATCGGTATCATTTTGTTGATAGCCTTATCGGCGAAGAACGCCATCCTTATTGTAGAGTTCGCCGTTGAATATAGAGCGAGTGGCATGAGCATCGACGACTCTGCCATAGAAGCAGGACGCGTGAGGTTAAGACCTATTCTGATGACCTCGTTGGCGTTCATCCTCGGAGTGTTGCCGCTTTTATTTGCGAGCGGTGCCGGCGCAGAAGCACGAATTGCACTTGGAGCTGCGGTAGTATTCGGCATGCTGACAAACACTATCTTCGGAACCTTATTCGTGCCTAACTTCTTCAGGCTGACAGAGAGAATCCACGAAAAGATTAGGAATTAGGAATTGGGAACTGGGGACGGGAACTGGGAACGGGAACTGGGGACAGGAACTGGGGATAATAATTCCTCGCAAAGGCGCAAAGTACGCAAAGAATTTAGAAAAGATCTCAGCGTAACTCTGCGTCTCTGCGAGAGAGAGAAATATTAATTACCGATATTATAAAAAACTCTTTCCTCTTTGAACAAAATATTACTCTCAATTGTATTATATACGGTATTGGTTATACATTTCAATTTTCTCAAATAACGAAAAGCACTCAAGTTCCCAGCTAGGTGCTTTTTTAATCTTTTAACTGATTTTCAATTTCTTCTATTGTCGGCAACGATGATTTAAAATTCTCTGGCATCAATCGATTTAATTCATATTCAGAAATCCCTATCGGCAATTTTGTAGTTTCAAGAGCATATTGCGCCACAACATTATTCTTCGTTTTACAAATCAACAATCCTATCGTTGGAGAATCAGTCTCTTTTTTCATTATATGATTTACTGCACTAACATAAAAATTCAACTGACCTAAAAATGATGGATCGAAATATCTGTTTTTCAATTCAATGACAACAAAACATCGTAACTCTAAATGATAAAACAGCAAATCTGTAAAGAACATCTTTCCTCCGACTTCTAGTTGTATCTGTTTTCCTACATACGCGAATCCTTTTCCCAATTCCAACAAAAAGTTTGTAATATTATCTGTCAGTGCTT
This sequence comes from Lentimicrobiaceae bacterium, assembly GCA_015061295.1. GTDB lineage: Bacteria > Bacteroidota > Bacteroidia > Bacteroidales > F082 > Limimorpha. The sequence continues at coordinate 4,282 of SUWU01000054.1, read as the reverse complement.
TTTCAAGTTCTTTCTCGTTATAATCATTTGTCATTGTTAGAAAATCAAAGTTATATGGATCTTTCAATATTTGATTAGCCAAATCACTTTGAATATCAGGTAATACATTTGAAAAATTGCTGATAGCATTACGCTTTCGTTTATACAAGTCAGAATCAATATTATGTTCAAGAATAGCACGACTCCAACCATTATCTATTGTTTGGTTAACATAAAACAACGCTTCATCAATAGTCCTGCACTTTGAGATAATATAAATACTATGTCCCCAAGGTATCTCGAAAATATTACTTTCCAATTCGTCAACAAGTTGTTGACGAATTATATCATATTGATTATAAAATATATAAAACCGTTTCATATATTTAATATTAGTCGCAGAAAAACCGGACATATCAGGAAATTCTCTTTTCAGGTCTTGACTTAATTTATCAAAGAAACCCGTCCCCCATTTTGAGTCCATGCGTTTTTCAGAGATTTCTTTTCCCATCCGCCAATAAAGTTTCAGCAGTTCAGTATTCACCTTAATAGAGGCCTTAATCTGACTCTGCCTGATTTGCTGTTTCAGTCCAACAAACCACGACCTATATTCATCAGAAAAGTTTGACGGGATAATGTTATTTCTATTTTCCATAAATCTTAATTTTGGTTATTTATCGCAAAGTTATACAAATAAAAATCTAATACAGTCGGTCATCTCAGATTTTTTCAACATTCAAGCATTTTAACATTCTCTTAATAAATCATTAACAATATTCCTTAAAATCTATTAAGGAAACTTCTATAAATTGCTTTGCGAGTAATTTATGATTTTATCTTTGATAATTCTTTTTATTTCCTCTTTGAACAAAATCTTACCCTCGATTGTATTACATACGGTTTTGGTTATACATTTCAATTTTCTCAAATGACGAAAAGCACTCAAGTTCCCAGCTGGGTGCTTTTTTAATTTTTAACATGAATGTTAATGAAATTAAGAAAGTTATGTTAAAGGATTTTAAGACAACAGTCAACAGACTTTGGGTTCGATATTTTGCTATGAGCTGTAAGCATTTATACAACCCTTTAGACTATAGACTTTCATCTTTAGACTTTAAATTCTAATTATGCATTATGCATTGTTTTAACTCCTTCCTTCCAACCACATCTTTCATAAGCTCAAAAAGTTCGCTGTCGATTTCAGCGTAGCGGATGTTTTTCCGTATTGTTCCAGAGGAGTAAGGATTCGACTTCTTTAACTGAGCGAGAGTCTCCTCTCCGCCACAGAAAGGAACGAGACGCCAGAAAGGCTCATAATTCAGATGCCAGAACGGAGTGCCGGCGTTAGGCTTAAACACCGAATCCGTTTTCACATAACGTTTCCAGTTACTTTTGAAACGCTCTTCTAACATTTCAGAAAACTCTATTTTATTTGAAGTGATAAAACCAGCTTCTATCAAATCCATTACGCTCAGAAGCATTATCGGCTTATGCGGAGCAATCTCGCCCTTTAATTTGTTGCGATGCAAGTTTGAAAATTGATGGAGGTATTTGTTGAGCATGGCTAAATTATACTTATTCTAATGTTTTGCAAAAAGTTTTATTAACGACTCTGTCTCTCATTAGTTTCATATCTGTAAAATTTCTTGATATGTTTTGGACTATTTCTGTATAGTTATCAAATCCTTCGTTATTTATGTAATAGAATGGTTTTATGGAAACGCAATTGTCATGCTCAAATAAAGTGTTTAATAAAGTCTTGTCTGACAAGCCGCAAGAATGTCCCATTATATAAATCTGATATGGAGAAGACTCTATATATGACAGCATCTCCCTATAATTTGTAGAATTTAGATAATTGATAGATTTGATATTTTTAAGATATTCATTATTGTTATCTTTTAGCAATCTTTTGTAATTTTCATCTAGTTCATCCCCGTAACCGAATATTATACTTTGTGAATTAGATAACTTTCCATGAATATGATTTACTTTAAAGATATCTTCGTTAGGTAAATATAAATCTGCAGTTTTTGTATAGTTGAAATTAAGAAGAAGGATAGAGTCAGGAAGATAAAATTCCTTTGAATTGCGCTTGTCTATTTCATTTAATAACTTATATGGTTTTTCATAGTTATACTTCTTTAATAATGATTCCCATTGAAAATTATTATAATGTGCGAAGCGTGTGTTCTTAAAAATATTAAACTTGTCTTGTGCCTTTACAGATATATCTCTTGGATTTATTGGTTCCAATATTTTTTCTTTTATATTATCCTTTATAATATATTCGTTGACAAGTCCTTTTTCAACATCTTTTAGATATGCAATTAGGTTATTTTTGAGACATGCCAATTCATTATTTAGTCTTTTAATATTTTCATCATTAGAAGATTCTAAATCCGCTGATAAAAGATTATAATATTCTTTTTCTATATCAACCCATTTGTTCTTCTCTATGTGTTTTAAGATTGCATTTAATAAGCGAGATGTTTTGAAGCTTAATAGTCGAGGATTATCATTGATAATTTCGATTAATTCTTCCCATGATATACTATCATAATGGTTGAATCTAAAGAAATTATCCCAATCATATTGAAATATTTGAAATTCACATAATTCATCATAAGCTTTATTTTCATAGCAATTCTTTAGTTTTTTAACCCATTCGTTCTGATACCATTTAATAAAATTTTCATAGCTAGTTGGAAGTCCGTGAGCTAAATCAAAGCCATTTCCTATGATTATAATCCTATTCATAAATGTAAGTTGAATGTTGAAGTACAAATTTCGGAAAATAATTTGTAACTTTTACGTTTTTTGTTTTTGAAAATTATTTAACTTTGTGAACCTAGAAAAGATACATAATTCACAGAATATTATGTAGATTACCAAAACATTAAACAATAAAAGTATTTTTAGTAATTGTTTATGACCACAGTAAAAAAAAGATATAAATGAAGTCTTAGATAAATAACTAAGGTAAAACGTATAGATAAAATATAAGAAAAAGAAAAAAAATAAATTCTAATGGAGTATATAAGCAAAATAAACAATTATTTTAGAAAATGTTTCGAGAAAGCAAGTAGTTTTAAACTGGCTGAAAAAACATCAGACATTCCCAGTGATGTAGCTGATTTTATCAAAAGACAGATACCACAAAATCTCTTTGCTTATATTAATTCTGATAATTACATCATAAAAGGTTCCGTTGGAGCAGGAAAAGCTACAAAGACCCCATGGATCGCAATATTAGATAAAAATATCACTAGAACTACTAGAGAAGGTGTTTATATTGTATTTTTGTTTTCATCTGATTATAAAAGTGTTTATTTGACATTTAATCAGGGAACAACGATTCCAGGGCAATTCGGTCCTAGGTTGGATTTAGCACAAATCATCAAAAAAAGAAACGAGATTAGACATTTGTTGAAAATTGACAATTCCATTTTGAATATTGATGATAGTTTAGATGTCTCTGATAAAAGATACAAACAAGGCGCCATATATTATACATTGTGGGGTGGCGATGACAAATACTGTAAAGAATTACTGGATCTATATATAAATGTTTATAAGAAATATAAAAGCATAAACATGGGACACGACGAAATAAAGACCGATATTGTATGCAATATAGCGGCAGCAACCCCTCTCCAAACCATCTACTACGGAACTCCAGGTAGCGGGAAATCTCATAAAGTGAAAAAACTTATTGAAGGTGTTAATGAGGATTTTGTTTTCCGTACTACTTTCCATCCTGATAGTGATTATGCTTCTTTTGTCGGTTGCTACAAACCTAAGACATCTTGCGTAAAGAGTCATCAACTTAAAAAGACTTTGGATGAATTAAAGGATGAAGCAAAAGATATAACATCTCAACCAACTGGTAATAAGGTAAGTCAAATAATTGAATTTGTTACTAAGTATGCAACTTTGTTACCTATAATTGTTGAAGAATATGATGAGGTACAATCAATGCAGAATCTTCTGAACAAGCATTTGGGGTTTGCTAATGAAACATATCTTACTTATATTGTTGATTATGTAAATGCAAATCAAAAACAGGAATCAAAAATCTCTTACGAGTTTTGCCCTCAGGCTTTCACAAAAGCTTACGTCAAAGCCTGGCAAAATCCTGGAGAACCTGTTTATCTTATCATTGAAGAAATAAACCGTGGCAACTGCGCTCAGATTTTCGGTGATTTGTTCCAGCTGTTAGATAGAAAAGACGGCGTTTCAGAATATCCTATTGACGCAGACAATGATTTGAAAGATTATCTCGAAAAAGAATTAGGTATCG
>SUWU01000053.1 GCA_015061295.1 Lentimicrobiaceae bacterium | reverse complement strand
GTATAACATTCCATTTCGCGGAAATGTCGCTTATAACGTAAAAGAGCATTCTCACGATAATGAACTTACACAATTGATTCGTCATACGATAGAATTTATCAAGACAAAAAAGCATCTTTCTTTTATTCTGAACAGCGATTTGGAAACTAAAGAATGTGTCGCTCAAATCAATATGGCAACTCCTTCTTATAATATGAGAGAACGTAATCATGTAATAAATAAGAATTTACGTTTGTTATATCATCCTTATTATTCGGCTTATACTGCATTGCAGAAAATATGTCTACAAATCTTAAGACATGAGACGATAAAATTTGGAAAGGAAAAAAATAAGGTTTATGGCGTTTTGTTTGACGGTGCTTGGCTTTGGGAAGAGTTTCTTTTTACGATTCTTAAGGATTATGGTTTTAAACATCCTAAGAATAAAGACGTTAGCGGTGGATTTAGAATGTTTAAAGATGCTAAATCTTATGATGATATAGATGATAATTATCGTAGATTATATCCTGATTTTTATAAGGATGATTTTGTCATTGATGCGAAATATAAGCATCTTGAAAGCGGTGTGGGACGAGAAGATTTATATCAACTTGTGACTTATATGTATTGCCAAAAAGCTACTAACGGAGCGTATATTTATCCTTGTAAAGATAAAAATATCAAAGCCTCCAAATTCCAACTTGTAGGTTATGAAGGCTTTATCAGTGTTATGCCGTTTTATGTACCGCAATCGGCAAACTCTTACGAGGAATTCGTTGATTTAATTGACAATTAACAATTAACAATTAGCCATTAGCCAACAGCCATTAGCTTATAGCCAAAGTTATCATTGATGTGTGTCTCTTAATAAGTCGTTCACTGTCTTCACTGGATTGAATGTCAAGATTGGAACTTCGACGAAGATGTTGATCCAATCTGCCATGGCACCGTTCCATAATCCTGGCAACTCTAATGCTTTCAGGTCTTTGCCGTCTTTCGATTTCTTGGAGATGAAGCCTGTGTTGACATCAATATAGTCGTTTAAGTCGAAGCTGTTGCCTTTGAAATCTTGTGTGGCGCATACTAAATCGACAGGGTTGAAGTGTGTCGCGGCTTGGAAAATAGCTTCTTGTTCTTCGTTGTTATGATTCATCTGCGACGACTCCACAATCTGCAAGGAAATCTCATCGTTGCTGTTTCTCACCCAGTAAGGACCGCCTCCGGGTTCGCCTTCGTTTTTCACCATGCCGCAGATACGCATCGGACGATTTAACTTGTTATATAAGAAGTCGATTTTCTCTATCTCGTTGTAAGTCTTGAAGAAATTAGGAATATCAATCATCAATTTGTCTTTTGCGAATGATGCTATCTCTTCTATTTCGTCATTTGCCAAACAGCCTTCGTCTAATAAATTCAGATATTCAAATTGTTGTTGTTGAAGTTTGAAAAGATAACCTCCCAACACCTTCTTATAATCGTAAGTCGTTGGTTTTAATCTATCTGGGACAACGTTGTCGATATTCTTGATAAAAATTATCTCTTTGTGTAAGTCGTTGAGGTTTTGTATCAAAGCACCGTGACCTCCTGGACGGAATAATAAGCTGCCGTCATTGTTGCGGAAAGGCTCGTTATTCATATCGACGGCGACAGTGTCGGTAGATGGTTTTTGTACGGAATAAGAGATGTTGTAACGAATGCCAAATTGTTCCTCATATTGAGGGACGACTTTTTCGACGGTTTTCTTAAATAAGTCCAAATGTTCTTGAGAGACGGTGAAATGAAGTTGAGCCACGACGCTATCTTCGGTCTCAGCAGTGCTATATTGAGCAGCTTCAACTAAATGTTCTTCCAAAGCAAAACGCGATGTCTCCTTATATTTATGGAATTTCAGCAAAGCCTTAGGCAGTTTTCCGTAGGCAAGACCTTCGTTTTCAAGTAAGAACTCAGCAATTTCAACAAGTCGATTTTCTTGTATCAAGGTCTCGATGTCTTTACCTTGTTCTGCTAACTTGTCTTTTAAGTCATCATAAAAGGCAAATTCTCTGATACTTACGAAGAAATTCTCTATAGAATCGTTTTTAATATTTTCTTTTGTTAAAAAATCTTCAGGAATTTCTTTGCCTTTGTAGTCTTCAACAAAAGAGTAGATGCTTTTAAACATACGACTTGCGGCTCCCGATGCTGGAATGAATTTCAGTATGTCGTAATATTGTTTATCTTCGTCAAATTGTTTTATAAGTTCTTGAACTTCAGCGTCGCTGAATTTGATGATGCCATTGCCGATTGTTGCTGGCGCTACTAAATCGCTGAAAGGAAATCCAGTCTTGAACTGATTGACTTGTCTCTCTACTTGTTCAACTGAAATGTTTAGATTCTCAAGTTGTTTCTTGTCGTTTGCTGATAATTCTAACATAGGCTTAATATTTGGACATCACAAAGATATAAATTTATCTTTATGTTCCTGAACTTTTTACAAAAATAATTGTATATATTTGCAATGATTATTGACAAAAGTCTAATGACAAAAGTCAAAAGTTAAAAGTTTTTTAGAATTATTAACCTAAAATATTATAATTATATGATTAATAAAAAGTTACAAGACGCTATCAATGCGCAGATAAACGCTGAGTTATGGTCGGCTTATCTTTATTTGTCGATGGCTACAAACTTCCATGAAATGGGTTTGGGCGGTATCGCTAACTGGTTTGAGGTTCAATTTAAAGAAGAACAAGATCACGCCATGATTTTCTATAACTACTTGGTTTCACGTGGCGGTCGTGTTGAACTTAAAGCTATCGACGCTGTCAAGACCAAATGGGAGTCACCATTGGAAGCTTTCGAAGACACACTTCAACATGAACAAAAAGTTACATCTTTAATCAACGACATCAATGCTTTAGCTGTTGAGTTGAAAGATTACGCAACACAAAATCGTCTTGTATGGTTCATCGACGAACAAGTTGAAGAAGAAGAATCAGCACAAAAGATGATCGACAGTCTCCGTATGATTAAGGATAATCCTTACGCTGTTTATATGTTTGACAAAGAATTAGCAGCAAGAACATATACAACGCCATCACCATTGGCAACAACAGCTGAATGATAATATCCACGTATCGCGAGTATCTGCGCATATATTTAATATTGTTAAGATATTTGTGTATAAAATTAAAGTCCGATGTATAAGTCGGGCTTTTTTCATTAATGAAAATTTTAGTGTCTACTTCCTGAAGCTGGTACAACAATAAAAGCGTTTTGTCACAATAATTAAAAATAAAATACCACAAAAATTGAAAATAAAACGCCACAAAATTTAAAAATAACTTTGCGATATAAATAATTGTTAGTAAATTTGCCCAACAAATAATCATAATAATGAGCTATCTTAAAAGAATATCTGATAAAGTTCTTTATGAAAGATTGGAAGCTTTCGGAGCTGTTCTTATTGAGGGACCTAAATGGTGTGGGAAAACAACTACTGCGGAACAACAAGCAAAAAGTGTTATAAAAATGCAGGATCCAGATATGAGCAGTGAGTATCTTGCAACTGCAGAATCTAAGCCGTCTCTTCTTCTATTGGGGGAAACGCCAAGATTGGTTGATGAGTGGCAAGATGCTCCAGTACTATGGGATGCTGTACGAACAATGGTGGATAAAAGACAATCAGTTGGTCAATTTATTTTAACTGGTTCTAATGCTGTTAAAAAGGAAAAAATCAAACATTCAGGAACAGGACGTATTAGCCGTATGAAAATGCTTCCTATGAGTTTGTACGAATCAAAGGAATCTAACGGAAAAATATCTTTATCGGAATTGTTTAATAACCCAAATCTTGATATTGATGGTATTACTTCTGATATGACAATTGAAGACCTGATCTTTTCGGCTTGTCGTGGAGGTTGGCCCGCAAGTGTCAATATTAAATCTCGCAAAGCGCAATTATTGATTGCACAGAACTATGTTGATACAGTTTGCAAAGATGATATTTCTAGAGTTGATAATATCAAACGTGATGAACTTTTGACAAGGCAAATCTTGAAATCATATTCAAGAAACATATCTACATTAGCCAAGATTTCCTCAATATTGGAAGATGTTGTTGCTTCTGGGGAAGTTGGTTGTACAAGACCGACCTTTGACGATTATGTAAATGTATTGACTCGTCTTTTTGTTATTGATGATATTCCGGCATGGTGTCCTGCAATACGAAGTAAAACCGCAATTAGAAGTGGATTTAAGCGTTCGTTTGTTGACCCATCAATTGCTGTTGCTACATTAGGATTATCACCAGATGCATTATTGACTCAGTTGAAAACATTTGGATTTATTTTTGAGCAGATGTGTATCCGTGATCTGAGGGCTTATAATCCAGATTTTAACAGTCATATATCTTATTATCGTGACCGATATGGACTTGAAGCTGATTTGGTTCTCCATTTGTCTGATGGCAGGTATGCTCTAATAGAATGTAAATTAGGTAGTAAAGAAATTGAAAACGGCGCAGAACATTTGAAAGAATTAAGAAAATTAATACAATTGCATAATAAAGATGAAAAACAAGTTCCATTGCGAGAACCTGATTTGTTGATAATCCTTACTGGAGGACAGATGGCTTATACCCGCCCTGATGGAGTAAAAATTATACCTTTAGCTTGTTTGAAAGACTAAAGATGACTTTTATAAATTCTCCGTTTGAAAATATTTTGACAATCAAGATATAAAAAAACTCAGGCGCAAAATGCGAAAAACATAATGCGCCTGGATTAAATGGGGTCTACCTAAATTTTTGTTGTTAGATAGATCCATGAATATAAGTTGTATTAAGATTTACGACAATACCTCGTATCTTTTACATGCATGTTCTATCTTTATTGATGCTAAATAGATAATCGTGATTAGGTTTATAGCCATCATGTTCATTAACGTGTTTTGAGGTGTAGCCTCTTCCATTCTCAACCCATACAATTACATCTTCTCTTTTTACGACACTTCTATTATCCTGATCTATAACTTCTACTGAAACAGTAACCATTGTTTTACCATATTCGTGTTTACTGCCAGATTTAGCTGTTACTTCAACTGGAATACTTAGATCACCAGAATTGCTACTTTGTGCGCCTTTTTGACATAATTTTGCCGTTAACCCATCGGCATTATAAACATCACAACTAAGTACTTGTGCGTTAGCACCTAAATACAATCCAAACATTGCTACTAATACTAAAACTAATTTTTTCATTTTTCTTAAATTTTTAAATTTTACTTCCTACTCACTTCACGGCTTTTCGGTTACTCCTTAAGTGCCTTGAGAATCAAAAATACACACATAAAAAAACGCGGCACTTTTGTTTATTCCCATTTCGAGGTGTTTGGCGTAACCCGTTCTGATAGAATAACCAAAAGCCCGCGCATAGCACGAGCATTTTCGCTATTATCCTTATCAGAACTTTTAAAAGTCGCCAAACTTCCGAAATGATAGAATAAAAGCTAAAACGCTTTTCCAATATTTTAAAATGTGCGTATCAAACTACGCTCTTATATCATAGGCATCAATTTTTGTTATACTTATTTTAATTCTGCGAAAATACAATTTTTTTTATTTCCAATTATCTCTTTCTAATAATAATTTTCTGTAATTCTAATCCTAATGGTTCCAAAGGATAACATTTCTCGGCTTGATCTAATCTGAAGGTGTTTGTTCCTTTTTTGAGATTCATCTTGCCGACGTATGATGTCTGTATCATCTGGTCGACACCAGGTAATGTGTGAACTATTTTTTGCTCTCCGCATTCAAATGAATATTTCTTGTCTAAATATTCTGGGAGATAGACGATGAAGACATCGTAGGTTCCGTCTTCTTCAACTTCCATTTCCCATGAACGCCATGAATCTACCTGCGTGCTCATATATCCTGTTCCGTCAATCTCGGCGTGCATCATACCGTTGTCGTCGGTAAGTTCAAAAGTGTTATTCTCTGACTTGATGATAGTTTTGTCTTTATAACTGACTTCTATCTTATCTAATGCGTCTGGATTTTTTCTGAAATAATCGCCTATCAATGTCAGGACTTCTTTCTCATAAGGAATGACGTTGCCGTCGCCGTCAGGACCGATGTTGAGCAAGAATACGCCTCCATGTTGTACGGTACTGAATAATCTTCCTAACTGTACCCCGACTTGCTCAATAACTTGAGGACGGTTGATCCACGACTTGTATCCCCATGTTCCGTACATCGAAGCAGGGTTGTCCCAGAAAATATTTTCGTAGCCTGCCACGTCGCCGTTATCAGGTAAAGTCATATAGTCGCCTTGGTTGTTCATGATTCTTCCGTTGATGATACATTTAGGTTGAAGCGACTTCACTGTCTCACGGAAACGTTTGCTTTGTTCTGGTGTTACGAGACCCATGTCGAACCAGAGAGTGTTGATGTCGCCGTAATTGGTAAGTAATTCTGTGACTTGCGCTACGATATAATCTTCCAATTCAGGAGTAACTATCTCGAGAGGAGAATAAACTTGGTTTACATATTCGTGGCATTTGGTTGTGGTATCAGGTTCCAAGCGAGGTATTCCGAGAGGATAATGCCAGTCTGGAAGAGAGTAATAAAGACCGAATTTCATTCCGTGACGTTGGCAGGCTTCCGACAGTTCTTTCACCACGTCTCTTCCGAAAGGAGTGAAATCGA
>SUWU01000052.1 GCA_015061295.1 Lentimicrobiaceae bacterium | reverse complement strand
GATAGATCTAAAGGAGCGACCTTCCTTAAGCATCGCCATGTATTTGAGCAATGCTTCACGATCATGTTTTTTACGCATAATAAAACCCCAAAAGTTTTTTGTCCAACTTTTTGGGGTCAGATCATCATTGATACGTCTCTACTTATTGACTTATTATCTCACCACAGAACTGCTTCTCTATGTAATGGCATTGTCATGCAGCGTGCGCCGCCACCGCCACGAGATAGTTCGTTGCCTTTGAAAGCAACAACGCAGTTTTTGTAATCATCAACACTGACTTTTCCTGAAGCCACGTCAGCAGCTGTCAAGACTTCAAAACCGTGTTTGTTTAAGTTTTCTATTGTGTTGTAATTTCTTTCGTAGCCTAATATTTTACCTGGAGCGAAAGTGAAGAAGTTGGAGCCACTATGCCATTGTTCTCGGAGCATATTGTATTCGTCATCACCGCCGCAGAAGATAGGTTCTAAGTCCATTCCTAATTTTTTCAAAGCTGCGATGAGATTTTCTTCTTCATAAACCTTAACTACGCCGTTCTCGAAAATCTCGTAATGAACAGTTTTATATTGTGGGTTAAGGATGACAGGCTTGAATACCATACATCTGTTTACATCCAACAAGGTAAATACCATGTCTAAGTGAATGAACGACTCTGGTTCTAAAGGCAGCTCTTGTGAGATGAGATGTCTGTGACCGCCTTTTGTTTTAAGATGTTCTACCATCGCCTTGATACCCTCAACGCTTGTTCTTGCTCCACAGCCGCTTAATATAATGTCGTGGCGTGCTATTAAGACGTCACCGCCTTCAACACGACCGATTCCGTTAGGAGCATATTGCTCTACGGGGTTGACGGTTTTTACATCGAAAATAGGGGAGTGGGTATAAATTGCGTTGAGAAGTATGCTCTCTCTGTCGCGCACCGTCGTTGCCATCTTGCTAATCATGATGTTGTCGTACATGGTGAATGACGCATCTCTCATGAAGAAGAAGTTAGGTGCAGGCGGCATTATATATCTTTCATTGTATTTGTCGCTTTCGAGACCTTCGATAAATGCTTTCGCTAAATCTATGTTTGATAAATTGTTTAAGTCGTTGATTAAGAACTCTAATTTCTCTCTTTTACATATTTTATCAACGAGCTCAGTTTTTAATTCTTGGTTTTTGAGTATGTCTTCGAGAAGCTCTCTCACTGTGAGAACGTTAGTTACTTTTCTTAATGTGCCTTGAAAATCTTTATAATCGTTGTGAGCTTCGCGTTGGTTTAACATGTCACTGAACAGAAACTTATGCGCGTTCTCTGGTGTCATATGCTCTATCTCTGGGCCTGGAGCGTGAAGAAGAACATAATTTAACTTGCCAATTTCTGATTCAACACAAGGTTTTATACATCGGGAATAATCCATAAAAAATCATTTCGTGAAACAATTGAAAAGACGTTTTTACGCCTTCTCGTTATCGGTTACAAATTTACATTTTTTTATCCGAATAACGTTAAATAATGTTTAAAAAAAAATTATTCATCGTATAAGTCTATGAATTCGTAACCATTGCCCATTATGTTTAAGAATTTTATCAAATCATCTTTACTGATGACACATGTCGCTGTGTTGTCATTAGGATGAAAACTAAGACGTTCAGACTTAAGGAGATTCTTGTCGATATAAAGATATACGTGATGTTCTTCGTCGTTGATGATACCGAAAGGTGAGACGCTGCCAGGTTTTAGGCCTAAATATTTCTCCATTCTCGCTTCTGATGCAAAACTTAATTTGCCTTGTTTCAATCGATGTTCTAAATCATGAATGGCAAGCTGCTTCATACAGTCAAAGATGACTAAGTAATGTCGGTTTCCTTTATGATTTCTGAAAAACAGATTCTTGCAGTGCGTGGAATCGAACTCTTTCCAATATTTCAAGGCTTCTTCTATCGTTGGGATAGGAGGATGAAAATGAATATCGAAAGGTATCTCTAATTCATTTAATTTATCGACTACTTTCTGTTGACGTTCTGTGAGGTTCATTTGTATTAAGATGCTAAGATGCTGAGACGCTAAGATTCTAAGATACTCAGTAACTCAGCATCTCAGTATCTAATTGTCTTTACTTATTAAAAATGTCTTTTATTGTTCCTAAAGAAGCGAGCATGTTTGATGCCTCGTATGGGATATAGACAGTCTTGTTGTCTTTTCCGCTGACCATCTGTTCTAATGTCTGGATGTATTTTGTAGCCAAGAGATATGATGCAGGGTCGGTCTTGGTGTTTTTAATAGCTTCCGCTACCACAGCAATTGCTTGAGCTTCAGCTTGAGCCTGTAAAATCTTAGCTTGTGCTTCGCCTTCTGCTTTGAGAAGTACTGCTGCTTTCTCAGCTTCAGCGTTGTTGATTTGAGATGTCTTTTCACCTTCTGATTTAAGAATTGCAGAAGCCTTTTCACCTTCGGCGTTTAAGATCTCGGCACGTCTGTTACGTTCTGCCTGCATTTGTTTCTCCATAGCTACGCGAACTGACTCTGGTGGTGTGATGTCTTGTAACTCAACACGATTTACCTTAACACCCCATTTGTTTGTTGCATCGTCTAAGACAGCGCGTAATTTTGCATTGATAGTGTCGCGTGATGTTAATGTCTCATCTAACTCCAATTCACCGATGACGTTACGAAGTGTTGTCTGTGTCAACTTCTCGATAGCGTTAGGAAGATTCTCGATTTCATAAACCGACTTGACTGGATCGACGATTTGAAAATAAAGAAGCGCGTTGATTTCTGTAGTGACATTATCTTTTGTAATAACGTTTTGTTTTGGGAAATCATAGACTTGTTCTCTGAGGTCGATGCAACTCGTCATATATGCTCTGCCTCTGTGATCTCTCACCGTCACTAACTTAGGACGGTCGATGATAGGCCATATTATGTTAAGACCTGCTGGTAAAACTCCTTGAAACTTACCGAGACGTTCTATGACTTTTGTCTCTGATTGTGGCACAACCTTCAAGCCGTTTAAGGCGAAGATTATCACGATAAAGGCAATAACGCCTACAATAATTAATGTTCCTTCCATATTGTTTATTTTTTAACGGTTAATATAATGCTTTCATACGATACAATAGTGACTTTTTCTCCGACTTCTGCTTCGCTTTCATCTTCAAAACGAGCCTTCCAATCATCGCCGTCAATCTTGACACGACCAAATCCATCGCTTTCAATCTTTTCTGTGACTATAGCCTTGCGTCCGATAAGATTGTCCATGTTTGTCTTAACATTATTCTTATCAGTTTTTTTATTCATGAGCTTCAATACAAAAGGACGTATCAGAATGAAAGCAAGGAATGTACCGATAGCGAATAATGTCACTTGCCATGCTAATGTCCATTCTAATGCCGCACCTGCAGCTGCCAAGAGACAACCCACGGATAAACATGCGATTGCGAATCCACTCGTAAAGATTTCAACGATGATAAAAACAAGGGCTGCTATAACCCAAATCTGCCAAATTTCCATAACATTTACTTTTATTTAATAATGTAGTTCAATAATGTCTTGCTTATCAGACTACAAATTTATGATTTATTTTTGAAAAATTCAAGCATAAATACAAGTTTTATTAACATCCATTGCGACAATAGTCATTGTCTAATTTTTTGACATTCACTGTCTAATTTTTTGACACTTCATTTTATGATTAAAATCTTAACTTGTTGATATATAGTTATCTAATTGCTTTGGCATAACTTTGGCACAGATAAAAAACAAAATGTTAAAGTAATGAGGAATAATTTAAAGTCAACGGGTCAACGAGTCAATGAGACAACAAGTAGAGACGTATCAATGATACCAAAAACATTAACAAACATTGATGCGTCTAATCGTCAGCAGCCAAATCTGAAAAGAACTTTTTTCGTTATACTACTGTCAAATTTTTTGACACTGTCGCTTGCCGCGCAGTCGCTGCCAATGAGTTTGGACGACTGCATGGCGTATGCGGTGGAACATTCTACTTCGGTAGGAAAGAAAATCAACGATTTAGACAACGCAGAGCAGGAATATAATTCGTCGGTGGCTTCTTTGTTTCCGTCGCTATCCGCAAGCGTGTCGGGAGCGAGTAACTTCGGACGTTCCATCGACCCGGAGACTAACAACTACACCAACGTCTCGACTTTCAGTAACTCATACGGAATATCGGGTTCCATGCCTTTGTTCACGGGATTGCAAGGAATCAATACTTTACGTGCTGCTAAAGTAGCTCGCGAACGTGGATATAACGAACTTCAGATCTCACGCGACGAGATTGCGATGCAGACGATGAAAGCTTACGTCGATGTTTTATATTATATAGGTACGACGGAAATCGCGACGCAGCAACTTGAAGACAGTCGTCTTATGTTAAAAGAAGTTAAGAAACTTTATGAGGTCGGACGTAAGAGTGCTGCCGACGTGGCGGAAGTGGAGTCGCAGGAAGCCAATTACGATTATCTTCTTACGGAACAACAGAATAATCTCGCTCTTGCCAAGATTCGTCTGCGCGAATTGATGAACTTCCCTCAAGACCAAGAACTTGAAATCGTTGAAGAAATTGATGTTGAATTTGTCAGTATGCTCACTCCGATGGAGGAAGTCGTGAATCATGCCTTGAATAATAATGTCAAGGTCGTTTCGGCTGAGTTAAACACTTCATATTCAAAACTTAATTATCAAAGAACCAAAGGCTATTATTTCCCTTCCTTATATCTTTACGGCGGATATAACACGAGTTATTTCGTCAATATGGAAAATCAGGCGGCATACGATTCTTTCTTAAATCAGTTTAAGAATAACATGGGTTCTTATATTCAGGTGGGACTTTCCATTCCGATTTTCTCGGGTTTGGAGAGAAGGACGTCGTCGCGAGTGGCTCGTAACGCATGGCGTAATGCCGAGCTTGATCAGATTGCGGTTCGTAACGCCGTGGAGAGCGAGGTGACGCAGTCGTACCAGCAGATGCAAGGCTACGCAAAACAATATGTCCTCGGACAGAAGAAGTTAGAAGCAGCGCAACTTGCATACGATGGCATCGCTGCTAAATTCGAGAAAGGACTTGTGACGGCGATAGATTTGCAGACAGCATCAACAACATTGCTGCAAGCCAAATCCGACTGCCTGCGCTCACGACTTCAATACGTCATAGAATACAGAATGGTAGAATATTATAATGGAAAAGAACTGATTAACAATTAACAGTTTACAATTAACAATTTACAATTATGGTGGAATCTCTTGTAGATTTTTTAGAAGACGCACGTCCGTGCGTCTCTACAGGAGAAAACATTAAACATTAAACTAAAGAAATATGATAACAAATTATTCATTACGGTATCTTTGGAAACATGGTAACAACTCTATCACGCGTGTCGTCTCTCTTTCGTTGGGATTGATTGTGGCTCTTCTCATCTTTTCTTTTGTTGGATTGAAGTTGTCGTACAACAGATTCTTCCCCGACAAAGAACGCGTCTATCAGGTGTGGACTATATCCCCGCAATTCAGCGGCAACGAGGCTGACTTCCAGATGGTATTGCCTCTCGCTCCTAATATGGCAAACGACATCCCGCAGATTGAAGCTGCCGCTCATTATACCGACGCTCTCCTTCAGATAAATCATAAGGGAAACTTATACGATGTGGGGATGCTCTATGTCAACAGCGATTTCTTCAAGGTGTTAGACTTCGGCGTTATCAGTGGCGATGTTAGCCGTGTGCTTTCGCCAGAAGGTCGCGCTGCCAACGAGGTGCTCATCTCTAAACGATTGGCGGAACTGCTGTTCGATAATGACGATCCTCTCGGCAAAGTGATAGAAACGTCTTCAACCTCAAAGAAGAGATATGTTGTGGCTGGCGTTTTCAAGACTCCGCCTGTAAATAATACCATCGGTAACTTCGATATGCTTCGCTACATGAATTATGATACGGAAGATTATATCTGGACTGGCTCAGACCTTTATCCTACCTTTATAAAAATACGTGAGGGAAACGATATCGCGGAAGTGGAGGCTCAGATGGACGAGTTCGTGAAACGTTATCCTTCATATCACGATTATGTCAAGGACTGGCAAGTCAGTTTTTCCTTCGTACCTTTGGATAAGACAACATTCTTCAAATCTAACGTAAAACAGATTTCCTTGCTGATGGGAACAATCGGTCTCGTTGCGATGCTGATGGCGTGTCTTAACTATGTGCTGCTCACTATATCGTCTTTGTCGGAGAGAAGTAAAACCATCGCGATGCTACGTTGCAATGGTGCGAAACGTATTGATGTCTTTAAGATGCTTCTTGTCGAGACTTTATGGATTATGCTCGCGGCTTTAGTTTTGTCGGTATTCATCATCTTATGTCTCAGCAAAGAAATCTCACAGCTTTTTTATGATGTTAAGGTCTTGTTCGCTTTAGAACGTATCTGGATTCCGGCTTTGGTTTGTCTCGCTGCTTTTCTCGTTGCGGCTCTCATTCCTGCTGCGATATTTTCTTCCGTTAAGTTACAATATGCTTTTCGAGGAGGCAAGGAAAATCGTACATGGTGGAAGAAGACGCTTCTGTTTGTACAGGTGGCTTGTACTACAGGCATCGTCATTTTCCTCGGAATCACGGCGCGTCAGTCGAATTATGTCCTTACAGCAGATCATGGTTATCAATATGATAAGATTATGACAGTAGCCATT
>SUWU01000021.1 GCA_015061295.1 Lentimicrobiaceae bacterium | reverse complement strand
ATATATTCATTATTACAATAACGAACGTATTAAATTAAGATTAAACGGAAAGAGTCCAGTGAAATACCGAACTCTTTGTATGTAAACTTTTTTATTAACCTGTCCAACTTTTTGGGGTCAGATCATGATTCCTGCGACATGAATAAACATTGATGCGTCTCAAAAAATCATTTCAATTTCATGAGAGACGCATCAACATTGACGCGTCTTTTTTCGTATCGTGATATTTCAGTTGCTTTTTTCTTTTAATATTTATTCTATCGATAATGGCAAAAGCCTCTTTCTTATTATAAAAACAAATATTTTGTCTTATCAATCAAGCACTTAAAAATAATCAAAAAAAGTTTATTTTTTTTGTTGACAGAATAGAAAAAAGCTGTATCTTTGCACTCGTAATCAGCTGGACTGGTAGCTCAATTGGATAGAGCTCCTGACTACGGATCAGAAGGTTGTGGGTTCGACTCCCGCCCAGTTCACCAAAAGGAAATCAACGGAAGTTGGTTTCCTTTTTTTATCCTCTCACATGAACATTCTCATTCCTTGTTCGTTTATCACCTCGAACAAAGTCTCTTTATATTATGAAACCTTTTTTACTCTTTTTGATATTGATAAGTCAACAGATAATAACCAACGGTCAACAATCATTATCTTTCCAAGATGCTGTGGATTTGATGTTACAGAATAATAAGGCTATCAAAGTTGCAGAGAAAAACACAGAACTCGCCAAACGTCAATCTCAGATGATAAATGCCAGTTGGTTTCCCACTATCGCTATGACAGGAACCTATACTCTAATGTCGAATAAGATAGGTGTAAGTCAGGAATATGCACCCCTACTCGACCCTCTTAAGGAGAAATATGCTGATGACTTTCTCGTACCTAATGTTTTAAATTTTATTTCCAACGAATTAGGCGACTTGTCATTTGATGTTCCTGTCATCGATGATAACTTTGGCTCGATAGATTTGGAAATAATCTATCCTTTATTTACCGGTGTTAAAAGAATATATGCTAATAAGTTAGCCCAAAATAACGAGACCTTATCAGAGATTAACAAAGAATCAGTAAGTGCTGCGAAGTATTTAGAACTCGTTAATATTTATTTCTCATTAAATCTTAATGAATCAATAATAGATGTTCTTAATGAGACTCATGAGATGACAAAGAGCCATTATTCACAGGCTGTTAAAATGGAGAATATCGGTATGTTTGACAAGGCAGAGCGACTTATTGTGAAGGTAGCTCTTGACGAAAGCGACCGTAATCTCAAAAGCTCAGAGAATCAGAATGAAGTCTTGAGGAATGCACTGTATAAAATTATAGGACAAGAAGACAAGAAGACAATGAGTCAAAGTAATTCTACTTCCACCTCATTGTTTCTCAACGAAAATTATCCCTCATTGGATTGGTTTAAGGACATGATGCGTAAAAACTCTTACATATATAAACAGTCGGAGCTTCATGATGATATTTCTAAAAATACATTAAGAATGAGTCAATCGAATTATTTACCAGTTATTTCCGTCTTCGGCAAGCAGACTATAGCTTCATATCATGTGCCTAAGAATATTATTCCCAATACAATAGCTGGTATTAATTTCGCCTGGGATTTATTCGATGGTTTAGCAAGAGAACGTAATATTCAGATAACAAAGATTGAATCAGATATAATAAATGACACTCAGCAAAATCTTAAAAATGATTTGGAAGTAGCTATTGATGAATGGTATGCACAATTGAAACAATCAGTCATCAATGCAAAAGATTTACAATCCTCTTTGGAGTTAGCCGAAGAAGTTTATAAAATAAGGAAGAAATCATTTACAGAAGGATTATGCACATCACAGCAAGTCCTCGATGCTTTGAATCTTTTAAACAAGACTAAGTTATTATTACTCACAACATATTTCGAGTACGACATTGCATTAGCTAATATATGTTGTCTCTGTGGAATACCTGAGTATTTTGAATCGTTTATCAATGAATAATGAATAATAAACAATGAAAACGACGAATAAGATATTATTTATTTCTTTTGCTGTAATATTATTAACAATATTAACTTTATCAATTCTTGGCATCTTCTTGATGAGGGATAAAGACATCATCGTACAAGGTCAGATTGAAGCAGAAGAATATAACATTTCTGGTTTACTTCCAGGACGTATTGAGGATATTTATGTCAAAAAAGGCGAGCGTGTGGAGAAAGGCGACACTTTGGTTCATATCATTTCTCGCGAAATGTTAGCAGAATATGAAGCGCAGAAGTCCTTAGAAAGTGTCGCATCACTTCAGAGTGAGAAGATTGATGCTGGATCACGTAAGCAGTTGATTTCTATTGCCAAAGAGTTATGGGACGGAGCTAAGGCCGATTTGAGATTAGCCAAGACCACATATGAGAGGATTAAGACTCTTTACGAGGATTCTATTGTGAGTCTTCAGCGCCGAGACGAAGTCGAGGCGATTTATAAATCAGCTTTAGCTGCTGAACGCGCAGCCTACTATCAATATCAGATAGCCATCGAAGGCGCTCAGGAACAAGACAAGGCTTCTGCAAAGGCAATGGCATCAGCTGCTAAAAGCAACAGTGAGGTAGTAAAAGCACTGCTTAACGACTCGAAACTTATATCACCTATCTCGGGTGAAGTAGCCACTATTGCATTGAATGAAGGCGAGCTATCTTCGATAGGAACTTCTATCATGACAATTATAGATATTGAAAATCCTTATCTCGTCATAAATATACGTGAAGATCTGTTAAAAAATTTTAAGATAGGTGAAATAATATCATGCGACATTCCCGCTCTCGCGTTGAAAGATGTTTCTTTTACAATTAACTACATCGCCCCTCTCGGCAGCTTCGCTACATGGAAAGCTACCAAAGACAGCGGAGGCTACGACTTAAAGACATTTGAAATACAAGCCATCCCTACGATAAAAATCAATGATTTACGACCAGGAATGACATGTTTGATGACAATTGACAATTAACAGTTGACAATGTAAAGACATATCAATGATACCATAAATATAAACAAACATTGATGCGTCTAAATAATGAAAAATATCTGATGATAAATGTAAAACATCATAGTGGATTATTTGCTATCGTAAAGAGAGAATGTAAAATCTTGGTATCGAGGCCTCTCTATCTCTTCACTGTTGTGATATTTCCGTTGTTTGCATTATTTTTCATGACTACTATTTTTGGCGACGGCATGATTGATAGTATTCCTGTCGGTATCGTCGATGAAGATGAAAGTGAAATGTCTCGTAACATAGGGAGGCTCTGCTCGGCGGTGCCTGAAATCTCTGTTATAGAAAGATTCTCTAACACCGCCGAGGCTCGCGACGCCCTCCTCTCAAAAGAAATATACGGCTACCTCATCATTCCATCTAATTTTCAGGATGATGTCATGGCAAATAGAAACACTACTCTGACTTTATGTTATCACTACGCTTTTCTAAGTGTCGGCTCCGAAGTAATGCAAGGTTTTCTCAAAGCGTTAAGAATAATAGCTGTCACTCCTTTAAAAGAAACAACCGACTTCCTTGGCATCAATAACGAGACATTAGAGACATTGGCATCGCCAATAAGCATACTGTCGCATCCTCTTTATAACCCATCACTGAATTATTCCGCATATCTTACGTTTCCTTATTTCTGGGTTCTGTTCCAAATATTAATTCTGCTCAACATAGCTTATTCTTTCGGCAACGATTTCAATGACAAAGATAAGATTAGAGAATGTCTGAAAATAAGCAACAATAATTTTATTAATCTAATTTTAGGAAAACTATTCCCTTATGTCATAATATTTTCCATCATCGCCATATTTGCCAATATACTGATGTTTAACTTCATGGATTTCAATCTCAGCTCAAATGTCTTTATGCTAATTATCATTTGTATTCTTTTCATTATGGCGACATGTTCAGTTTCAATATTCCTTTTCTCTATATATCCCAACCTGCCGATTATCATCAGTTTCATCTCGATGTTCGGCTCGTTGGGAGCCACTTTTGCTGGCGTGACTTTCCCCGTTAACGCGATGTACCCTATCTTCGAAAAACTCTCTTTCCTCTTCCCTATCCGACACTTCGTCGTAATCACCGACTACCTTCGCTATGAAAGTCACGCCTTTAATTTTTATTGGAAATCACTTATAATATTAATTTCTTTTAACCTATTGATAATAATAGCGACATTACTTTTGAAATTAAGAATGAAAAATCACAAACATCTCATAACTTATTGACTCGTTGACTTGTAGACTTAAAAATAATGAACGACATCATCAAAATAATATGCTCTGAATTTAAGGCGATTGGAACCAACATTCCGATTCTTATCGTATTGATCCTTGGCAATGTTGGCTACGGATTTTTATATAATCTGATGTATAATACCAACGTCTATCGCGAAGCACCTATCGCTGTTGTCGATATGTCGCAAAGTGATGTAAGCCGTCATTTCATCGACTATATTGATGCAACACAACAGGTCGATGTCGTCATGAAGACTCAGGATTTTCATCATGCGAAGCAAAAATTAAAAGAAAGAGAGATAATAGGTTTTCTTTATATTCCTTCCGATTTGAGAAACAACATCATGCGCGGTGAACAGACAGAATGTACCATTTACGGCTCAACACTTTCATTTTTAGATTATCTCAACATATCAGAAGCTGTTAATTTTGCTTCATTAAAGATTAACAGCGAATTACTTCCAGAGATGATAAAATCTCTCAACATGATTGATGTCTTATTTTTAGCAAATGACAAGGCTGTCAATATTGTGAGTGAGCCTTTGTACAACAGCACAGAGGGGTACGGCACGTACCTCATTCCGCCAGTGATGGTGATTATCATTTTCCAGACCATGATGATAACGATGGCGATGAGGATTGGAGGAGAAACAGTCAACAAGACCACAAGACCAATAGTCAATAAGTCATATAAAATCGTTCTCGGCAAAGCGATCACCAACGTCATGATTTATATCGTATTCTCGGTTTTCTTCTTAGGCTTGCTACCGTTGATATTTCATCTTCCTCATCTCGGTAATTTCTGGGACATCGCCATCATGATGATACCATATCTCTTTGCATCGGCATTTTTCTGTATGTGTTTGAAGCCATTTTTCACCGACGCCGACATGCCCTTGTTTCTCATCGTCTTCATGTCGGTGCCATTGGTCTTTCTGACAGGTATTTCCTATCCTTTGGAACTAATGCCATGGCATTGGAAGATTTTCCATTATCTCATTCCTGTAGCACCAGCAACCATGGCATTTGTAAAAATCGATTGTATGGGAGGCGACTTATCTAATGCATCTCCTGAGATGATAACATTATGGATTCAATGTGTGGTTTATTTCGTAATAGCTACATTGATATGGAGACATAAAAAAGTCAACGAGCCAATAGCCAAAAGCTAATGGCTAATAGCAAAAAAAGAGACGCCACAATATAATGTAACGTCTCTATAACTATTAATTATTAACCATTAACTATTTTTATCTTCTCATCTGCTGTTGCTGTTGTTTCTGCATCTCTTCCAAACGTTTCTGGAAGTTAGACTTCTTAACAGGTTTCTTCTTAGCTTGTTCTATCTTTCTGCGAAGTCTGTCCTCGTTGATAGAAATCTTGAAGATATACATCTGTAAGAATGAGAACAGGTTAACTAAGAGGTAGTAATAACTCAAGCCTGCTGAGTAACTGTTAAAGATTCCAAGGAACATGATAGGCATAAGATACATCATTAACTTCATACCTGGCATTGCCTGATTGCCTTGTGCTTGTTGCATCTGTCTGTTGTTGATGTATGTATAAAGTAAAGTAGATGCTGTCATCAACAATGTGAAGAGACTGACGTGATCGCCATAGAATGGAATGTTAAATGGAAGATCCAAGATGCTGTCGTATGTTGAAAGGTCATCAGCCCATAAGAACGATTGTTGACGTAACTCGATACTTGATGGGAAGAAACGGAAGATAGCGATCAATATTGGAAATTGCAACAACATTGGAAGACAACCCGACATTGGACTTGCATCTGCTTTCTTGTACAAATCCATGATTGCCTGTTGTTTCTTCATGGCATCTTCTTGTTTCGGATATTTCTCGTTGATAGCATCTATTTCTGGTTTCAAGACGCGCATTTTTGCTGATGACAGATACGACTTGAAAGCGATAGGCATCAAACAAATCTTGATGATGAGAGTTAATATCAAGATTACAATGCCGTAGCTCCATCCATATTGTCCTAACCAGTCGAATACAGGAATAACGATGAGTCTGTTGATCCAAGCTACTAACTTACCACCGAGAGGAATCTGTTTCTCAAGATTTATGTCATATTGTTTCAGTTCCTTAAAATCGTTAGGTCCGAAGTAGTATGACATCTCTACTTTATTATCTTCATTCAATCCATCGAAAGGAATATCGATGATTGCACTCATTGACTTCTGATAGCGTGAGTTTGAAGGTCTTGACTTAGTGTGCATTTCGACAAAAGCATCTTCGAAGCTATCTTTAGAGATAAGAGCATAGCTAAAGAATTTCTGTTTGAATGACACCCATTTCACGCCAGTACCTAAGTCTTCTTCGGCATCAGCTACTTCCGTCTGAGAAAGTGTCTCAACGTCGTCATTGGTAAACATATAATATATTGTCTCCACATTGAAACGGTCTGTAGCTTTCTCTTGTTTAAGGACATCGACAGCCCAATCCATCGTCATGAAACGTGTGTTTGATGGGATGATGCCTTTGAGGTTATTTGTCACGATGTCGAAACCAACCATATACTGATCTTTGTACATCGTATAACGGAACTCTAAATATTTATCTAAGCTTTTGTTCCCTTCTGCATCAGCCACATAAGCACGGAGCGACATCACTAAAGAGTCTTTCGTTCCTACGCTGATATTCTCTTCTCCATCGTAAGGATAACCATTAAGATAAGGCTCAAAATAAAGATCATAAGAATTGATACCTTTACCGTCAGCTATAAATTCTAA
The DNA here is from genome assembly GCA_015061295.1 of Lentimicrobiaceae bacterium. Taxonomy (GTDB): domain Bacteria; phylum Bacteroidota; class Bacteroidia; order Bacteroidales; family F082; genus Limimorpha. The sequence continues at coordinate 34,976 of SUWU01000021.1, read as the reverse complement.
GTTAAATCTTGAAGTCTCTTCATCGAAGCCTATCAATGGTAAGGAATCATAGGTCTTATAGTCTTTAAGTTCTATTGTTTCAACATAAGCGCCTCTTGATGAGAGGTTCATTTTCAGCACTTCATTTTCGAGGATGAAGGTTTTGTCTTCACCTGTTGATGCTAAAGCGAAAGAACCATACTGATTGTATCGAGTTGAGAAGGTCTCATCTTGTGATTTTGTCTCCTCTTGTTCGTTCATGATAGCATTAGCCTGCGCCATGCTGATAGAGTCTTTCACGAAACGTTCTCTCTGAACTTTGTTGATAGAGTCTTGTATGTGACGTTGTTGAGCTATTTCTTCTTTAGATGGTGTCATCCATACTGACCAACCTATCAGGACACCTAATATCAGGATGATACCAATAAGAGAATTTTTATCCATGAATTTCTAAATTTTATTTATCTTTTTTATTATGATATTTTAACATTGCGCCGACAAATCCCACGAACATTGGGTGAGGTTTTGCCACTGTACTTTTATATTCTGGGTGATATTGAGATGCCACATACCATGGATGATTTTCCACTTCAACTACTTCAACCAGGTTAGTATCAGGGTTAACACCTGTCACCTTCATACCATGTTTCTGAAACTCATCTAAGTATGCGTTGTTAAACTCATAACGATGGCGATGACGTTCTGATATCATTGTCTCGCCATATGCTTTATAAAGATTTGAATCTTCTGTTACTTTACATGGATAAGCACCGAGGCGCATTGTTCCGCCCATATTGGTGATATTCTTTTGTTCTGCCATGATATCGATGACTGGATATTTTGTGTCGGGGTTCATCTCACGAGAATGAGCGTCTTTATAACCCAATACATTTCTTGCAAACTCAACGACAGCACATTGCATACCGAGGCATATACCCATAAAAGGAATATTGTTGACGCGTGCATATTCCACAGCATTTATCTTTCCTTCTACGCCTCTACTACCAAAGCCAGGAGCTACGAGGATACCATCAACACCATCTAAGAGTTCTTTTGCGTTTTCTCTTGTAATCTGTTCGCTATGGATGCTCTTGATATGCACCTTTGTCTCATTAGCGACGCCTCCATGTATCAAAGCCTCGCGTATCGACTTATAAGCATCTTTAAGCTCGACATATTTTCCTACTAGACCTACTGTTATCTCGTGTTTTGGATTATGTAGATGTTGAAGGAAGTTCTTCCAAGCCTCTATATCTATCTTTTCTGGTATAGGTGTGTTAGTCTTTTTAAGCACTTCTCTGTCAAGACCTTCTTCTAACATCAAGATTGGCACGTCATATATAGAATCAGCATCTATACACTCTATAACTGAGGTCTTCTCCACGTTACAGAACAACGCTATCTTAGCTTTTATTGATTCAGAAAGATGCTTCTCACAACGACATACTATTATATCAGGTTGAACGCCTTGTTCTTGTAATGACTTCACCGAATGTTGTGTAGGTTTTGTCTTCAGTTCTTGTGCTGCTGAGAGATAAGGTACCAAAGTAAGATGTATCACAGTACAATCTTGTCCCAACTCCCAACGTAGCTGACGTATAGCCTCAACGAATGGCAACGACTCAATATCACCTACTGTTCCTCCTATCTCTGTGATGACAAAGTCATATTTACCTGTGTGTCCTAACAACTGAACAGATCTCTTTATTTCATCTGTGATATGAGGTACCACCTGAACCGTCGAACCGAGATATTCTCCTTTTCTCTCTTTATTGATTACATTTTGATATATACGACCTGTCGTTACATTGTTAGCCTGTGATGTTGGCGTGTTAGAGAAACGCTCATAATGTCCTAAATCAAGGTCTGTCTCTGCACCATCTTCTGTGACATAACATTCTCCGTGTTCATAAGGGTTCAATGTACCTGGATCTATATTGATATATGGATCTAACTTCTGAATTGTAACAGAGAAGCCTCTTCCTTGTAACAACTTAGCTAATGAGGAAGAGATGATACCTTTACCTAAAGATGACGTAACGCCTCCGGTAACGAAAATATACTTTGTCTTTTTCATCAAAAAAAGGGTTTTTATAAATATTATGTATTCTATATGACGGGTTGCAAAGATACAAAACTTAATTGAAAATATGAAGATATAATTTTTATTTTTTTATCTCAATTGTTTTTATAAATTTACATGAAAGACCCTACTATGAACATCATGAATTTCATAGTAAGAGTCAAGTCATATATTGAGAAATGATGGCCTACTGATCGAGATACATTCTCTGAAGATTTTTGTTGGGAGATTGCTTCAACTTCTTCAGAGCTTTGTCTTTAATCTGACGCACTCTCTCACGCGTCAGGTCTAATCTATACGCTATTTCTTCTAACGTATAGTTATGACTTGTATTTATTCCGAAGTAAAGGTTGATAATCTCGCGTTCTTTCTCATTAAGTACCAACATCGAGCGATTAATCTCCTCATTGTCGTACTTACGAGTTATTTTCTCATCAGCATAGGTTATGTCATCAGGTATGATAGTATCTATCAATGACATCTCGTCGTCATCACCAACGGGAGCGTCCATCGACACTTCTTTAGCATTCATGCGGAAAGCTGCCATCACCTTATGTTCAGGCATATCCAATTCATCGGCAATCTCCTTAGTTGTAGGCTGTCGCTGATAAAGTTGTTCAAGACGCGAAGATGTCTTCTTTATCTTCGACAAGGACCCCACTTGATTCAGTGGCAGACGCACAAGACGCGATTGTTCAGCCACTGCCTGTAATATCGACTGACGTATCCACCACACTGCATACGAGATAAATTTAAAGCCCTTCGTCTCATCGAAACGTTTAGCTGCTTTTATCAGTCCGACATTACCTTCATTAATAAGATCTGGCAGACTCAATCCTTGATTTTGATATTGTTTTGCTACTGACACTACAAATCTAAGGTTCGCCTTGACCAATCTCTCCAAAGCGTATTTATCACCCTCTCTTATCTTTTGGGCTAAGATTACTTCCTCTTCTGGTGTCACCAACTCTTCTCTCGCTATATCAGCAAGATACTTATCCATAGAGCCGAGCTCTCGGTTCGTAATAGATTTTGATATTTTTAATTGTCTCATTTTACATTCTCCTTTAGTCTAACAACACATAATCCAAAAAGTTCATTCTATCTGTAAAATTCAAACGTAATATTGTATGTTCCAGTAGAATTGGTTCCTTCTATTCTAACTTTACCGTTTCTACTATTATTCAAAGCCTTATTCAAATCTCTTTCCGAACTTACATTTTGATGATTTACTGATAATATTATAAAGTCATCGGTGATACCTCTTTGTTTAAACACGCCCTCTCCTATCTCCACCAATTCCAATCCATGATTTATACCGAGTTCCGACTTCATCGATGACGACAAGGCTCTTAACTTAACACCTAATATCTCATTATAAAATGCTTCTCCTTCTTTGTGCATCTCTTCTGTTCCTTGCATGTTCTTCAATGTCACCACTTTCTCCATGACCTCATCATCACGCACAATCTTCACCTTTACTTTGTCGCCAGGGCGATACTGACTGATGACACCTATCAGTTGAGAGTTACTATTAACATCGATTCCATTTACCGACAATAATATATCGTCTTCTTTTATACCAGCAGCTTTTGCGCCTCCTCTGTCATCGACATCTACGATATATATGCCTGACATCTCTTTAATATCTTTCTCCTCTGCAAGCTCTTCTGTAATTTCCACTATAGTAATTCCGAGGAAAGCTCTTTGTAAAGAACCATATTGCAAGAAGTCTTCCACCACTTTCTTTACAATATTTGATGGTATCGCAAACGAATATCCTTCGTAACTACCTGTTCTTGAAGCTATAGCTGCATTTACACCAATTAAGTTGCCATCCATGTCAACCAAAGCTCCACCACTATTACCTGGATTTATCGCTGCATCGGTTTGTATAAAAGACTCGATAGTACTTCCATCGCCTAAGATATTGATATTACGAGCCTTTGCACTCACAATACCAGCTGTCACTGTAGAGGTAAGATTAAAAGGATTTCCTACTGCAAGCACCCATTCTCCAACCTTAACTTGATCTGAGTCGGCGAATGTCAGGTATTTATAATCAGCTCCTTCTACCTTTATCAGTGCTAAATCTGTGCTTGGATCGGTTCCAATAATAGTAGCGGTTCTCTTGTGTTTGTCGTTGAAAGTAACCTCTATCTTACTCGCGCCTTCAACAACATGATTGTTTGTAACTATATAACCATCAGGCGATATCACAACACCAGAACCATATCCCACAGAGATATTCTCTGGCACCTGAAGGTTGTTACTACCATAAAGTTGTTCCAACAAAGAACCAAAGAAATCATAATAACTATTGCCTCTTCTAACTATTTCAGTTCTGATGTGAACCACAGCGTCAACAGTATTCTCTGCTGCTTTTACAAATCCATCTTCATTATCATTCATCGAATATGAGGCTCTATAAATATTAGACACGTCAGGCGACAATGTTACTGTTTTTGGTTCTGCCTCTGATAAAGCATCTTTCATTTCTTGTTGTGACACATATAATTTTATTGTAAATGCACCCAATGCCACAACGAGCAGACTTAATGTCACAAATAATACTTTTGATCTACTTTTCATGAATATAAAAATTAGTTAGTTAATAATCGGCATCATTTTTCTTCGGAAGATACCATTCCTTTAATAAAAAGTAAAGAATAAATCTTTGTAATGGTTGTTTTAAATTATTTGCTATCTTTACAACAAAATTCTTGCCATAACAATGGTATTTATCAAATATTAACACATCATGTACAACACTAATACTCAACATATTAAATTTAGCAAATATCATGGCGCAGGCAATGATTTCATTATGATAAACGCTCTTTCAAATGAAATATTTCTCAACGATGAAATTGTTTTTAAGATGTGCGACAGAAGGACAGGTATCGGCGCAGATGGATTGATTATGATTTTACCCTCTGAGACCCACGATTTTAAAATGAGATACTACAACTGCGATGGTAAAGAAGCTACATTCTGCGGTAATGGCGGCCGTTGTGTGGCAGCCTTCGCTCATCAAGAAGGTGTTGTTAATAATTTTACTACATTTGAAGCTGCCGATGGCATACATAAAGCTGACATTGTCATGACAAGTGTTAATAATTTTAACATTAGTCTGACAATGCGTGACATTTTGACTTATGATCTCAATGAAGAAAGACTCATCATCGACACGGGCTCTCCTCATTACGTGACAAGAGTCGATAACTTAGATAAACTTGACATCAAAGCTGAAGGCGCTAAAATTCGATATGACAAAAACATCTCCACAGATGGTGTCAATGTGAATTTCATGTCGGTAGAGAATGGTGACATTTATATCAGGACTTATGAAAGAGGCGTCGAGGACGAGACACTTGCCTGCGGCACAGGCGTAACAGCCTCTGCAATAGCAGCATCGCTTTGGTTTGGAGGTGACAACATCGATATAAACACCCGTATAGCAAAACTCAACGTACGTTTCAACAGAGATATCAACTGCTTCAAAAACGTAGTTTTATCAGGTCCTGCAACACACGTCTTCGACGGAATATTTATCTTTGCAAAATAATATCCATAAGTATGTTCGCAAAAAACACCGACATAAAACTCAGAGCAGCAGAGCCTCAGGACGCTAAGCTCATCTACCAATGGGAAAACGACCAAAGTATATGGAGAGTCAGTGAGACTTATATACCTTATTCTTTATATCAAATAGAACAATTCCTGATGAACAACGACCTCTTCTCCATGCGACAGATTCGCATCATGATAGAGAAAAATAACGACAACACTTGTATCGGATGTATCGACATATACGATTTCGACCCCATCCATATGAGAGCTGGAATAGGAATTTTAATACAAAAAGATTACAGGAAACTCGGTTTTGCACGACAAGCCCTTGAACTTATAATACATTATTGTTTCAACACATTGATGCTTAAACAGATCTATTGCCTCATCGATGTATTAAACAACGACAGCATCAAACTATTTACAAACATAGGATTTGAACAATGCGGACTTCGTAAAGAATGGATTAAGACGCCTAACGGCTTTATCGATGAAATTGAATTTCAACTTATCAATAAAGACTTCAGATGAAAACTTTACGCTCATATCACAACGAACAAATTGAAAAGACAAAAAAAATTAAACGTATTGTCTTTAGTATCTTCGGAATACTCATCATAATATCGATATTTATATTTTCAAAAATGTATAAAGCCATCATGAACTCTAACGTCACAACAAAAGATAATTATTCTTTATACATTTATGATGAGGATGATTTTGAGACTATTAAAAACAAACTTTATTCAGATAGTATAATCATTAACAAAAAGACTTTCGAATGGCTCGCCAAGAAACTCGATTATCCTCAATATCTTAAGTCGGGACATTATGTCATAAAAGATGGAATGAACAACAACCAATTGTTAAACATGCTTCGTTCCGGCAGTCAGACACCTGTCAAATTCACTTTTAACAATATAAGAACCTTAGAACAATTCTGTCAATGTGTTGATGAACAACTTGAGATAGATTCCACAGAACTGTTAAACACAATAGTTAATAATCCTCATCTCAAAGAATTAGGTTTCAACAAATATACAATACCTACATTATTTATTCCTAACACATACGAATTGTATTGGAACATTAACGCTGAAGAGTTCATAGAAAAGATGTTAAAGGAATACAACAGATTCTGGAATGAAGAAAGATTGAAGAAAGCAGAAAATATCAAGCTCTCACCTGTTGAAGTAAGCGTTTTAGCTTCTATCGTTGACAAAGAGACTACTAAAGTCGGTGAGATGCCTCGCATTGCTGGCGTATATCTCAACAGATTAAATAAGAATTGGCTACTTCAAGCCGACCCTACCTTAGTCTTTGCACATGGCGACTTTGAGATGAAGAGAGTGTTAGATGTTCATAAGGAGATAGAGTCGCCGTATAACACATATAAATATGTAGGACTTCCACCAGGACCGATTTGTCTTCCATCTATTGCAGCTATCGACGCAGTTCTGAATGCCGAGAATCATAAGTATATGTATTTCTGTGCCAAAGACGACATGTCGGGTTATCATGTCTTTGCAAGAACGATGCGAGAACATAACATTAACGCCAACAAATACAGAAAAGCATTGAATAAAAAGAGAATCTGGAAATGAAAAAAACAATCCTAATAATATTGATATTCTTATCGTTGAATGTTAGAAGCCAACAGACAACAGCCTATAGACAACAGCCTATAGACAACAATCAACAGCTAAATGTAAAACGAAACGTCGGCATTGTCCTTGGCACAGAAGCGGCTCTTTATGTAGGCTCCATGACAGGGCTCTATTATCTCTGGTATGCCGGTTATCCTCAGTCGTCGTTTCATTTTTATAACGACAATGCAGAATGGCTTCAGATGGATAAGGCAGGTCACTCCATGTCGTCATATCATGTAGGTCTCATGGGCTACGAAGCCTTACGTCTCGCCGGCTGTGACGAAAAGCGCTCCATTCTCTACGGCGGTCCCATCGGCTTCATATTTCTAACGACAGTAGAGGTCTTCGATGGATTATCCGACGGATGGGGCTTCTCGTGGGGCGACATCGCTGCCAACGCTTTCGGAACAGGATTGTTTATGGGACAGCAAGCTCTCTGGCACGAACAGAGAATATCTATGAAATACTCGTATCATCACACTCAATACGCTCAATATCGTCCCGACCTGCTCGGAAGCAATCTTCCAGAAAGGATGTTAAAAGATTATAACGGACAGACAATATGGCTCTCTTTCAATATCAAATCTTTATTCATGAGCAACGAAAGCAGATTTCCTTCTTGGATAAACGTCGCCTTGGGTTATAGCGGCGACGGAATGACAGGAGCATTCGACAATACATTGGCACATAATGGTAAAACAATTCCTGAGTTTACAAGAACACGACAGTTCGTCCTTTCCCCAGATATTGACCTGACAAGAATCCCTGTAAACAATAAATTTCTAAAGACGACGTTAAAGGTTCTAAGTTTCATAAAATTCCCGATGCCAGCGGTAATGCTTGACACTAATGGCGATTTCACTTGGCATTGGCTGTATTTTTAAACTTAAGCTTTTATCTATTGGCTGTTAGCAATTGAACTTTTATTATCTTTGTAAAAAATATTTATATGAAAAAATTATTTAAGACTTTAGTATTTGCTTCATTATTATCATTAATCAGCTGTGGCAACAATGTTGAGAAATCAAGATTGTTCTACGACAAAGGCATGGATTATTTATATTCATCACAATTTGAGGAAGCCATAGAACAATTTGATCAATCGATAAGACTTGATTCTCAAAATCATGAAGCCTACTTCTATCGTGGTTGTGCCAAATATAACATCTTCCAAAAAGAAGACGCTGTCAACGATTATCTCAAAACCATCGAATTAAATCCCGAATATCTTCAAGCATATTTCAATCTCGGCTTATATTACAGAAGCATCAACGATCATGATATGGCTTGTTATTACTTCAAGATTGCAGAAGATAAAGGCAGACCTAACATGGAAGATTACACCAAACACTGTCGTTGAAAGGTTTCTAATTCAGTTCTACACCTTTTAACTCAGGGTCATCGTAATTCTCTTCTTCGTGATTATCAGTGGAGATGACATTGCCTTCTATGTCGTAGGTCTTCCACTCTCCTACTTTCATACCTTCAGCAAAACGTCCTTCTTCTTTAACAACCCCATTGGAATAGTAATATACATAATCACCATCGAGAGCGTCATCTTTATAATTGGCTCTCACCATCAAAGTGCCATTATCATAGTTTCGTGTATATTCCCCTTGTTTAATTCCATTGACATAGTTAGTCACTTCTGTCACAACATCAGCCCCTTGCAGATACACTACTGTCTTACCATCAAGAACTCCATTATGATAATCTTCTGTTAAAATCAGGGATCCATCTTTATCGCTGTAATATTGCCATTTACCGTCTTTATTTTTGTTTAAATATTGACCTTTAGCAATCATCTTACCTTCCGGAGAATAATACATAAACTCTCCATATGGCTCGTTATCCTTAAATTGTCCCATAAACTTCACGTTTCCGTTCTCATGATAAGCTACCCACTTACCTTGACGTAAGCCATTCTTATCTACATTATTATTCTGAGCGTTAACATTTTCGATAGACAAAGACATCATAAAGGCCAACGATGCCATAAAAATAAAAGACAATTTCTTCATGATTTTATATTTTTCTGCAAAGTTAAAAGTTTTTAAGAATTAACGTATCTTTGCACGAAAAAGTTGTTTCATATGGCAGAATATTCTTCCATTTTATTAGAGAAAGCAGTAGATGAGTTAGCGAAGCTGCCTGGCATTGGCAAGAAGACTGCGCTTCGTTTAGCGTTACATCTTTTAGGAGAAGACAAGTTAAAGACTGAACAGTTGTGCGGTTCATTGACAAATATGAGGAATAACATTGTTTTATGTAAGCGCTGCTATAATATCAGCGACTCTTCCACATGCTCTATATGCTCTAATCCTAAGCGCGATGAGAGTCTGCTCTGCGTTGTAGCCGACATGAGAGATGTACTTGCCATAGAACGCACCTGTTCTTTCAATGGTTTGTATCATGTACTTGGAGGAATAATAAACCCAATAGAAGGAGTATCACCAAACGATTTAAGGATAAACGAGCTGATAGAAAGAACTTTAAAAGAAGACATTAAAGAGATCATCTTAGCCTTGCCTGCAACTATAGAAGGCGACACCACCAACTATTACCTTTCAAGAGTGTTAAAAGAATTTAAGGGAACCATCAGCACGATAGCAAAAGGAATATCCGTAGGCGATGCCTTGGAATATGCCGATGAAGTAACACTCGGAAGATCCATAGCAAATAGAATACCCTATAATAATGTATAATGAATAATGATCGAGCAACTATTAACTATTCATTATTCATTGTCAACTGTTCAAGATCAAAAAGATTTAATTGATTTTCTGTGAGATATAACTCGGCAGGAACTTCGTATTCGTAGTGCGAAGTAAATCTTTCGATGCTTCTTTTAATGAGTTTTATCGGTGTGGTCTTTCTCGCCTTGCAATAATTCTTCAAGGATTTATACTGTCCAGAAGTCAACTTGAAGGTCACCGAATGATATTTATAGCTCCGACGACGAGGTTTTCTTTTGTTCCTGATGCTTGACATATTTTCCCCGATTAAATTTAGAGCAGTTCAAAGATTAACTTCAAACTACTCTAAACATTTAACTATAAACTATTAACTATCAATTGTGCGAGACGTTCTGCCTCTGCTTCCGTCTTACCTTCAGAATATATCCTGATGATAGGCTCTGTGTTCGACTTTCTCAGATGCACCCAACCTTCTTCAAAGTCTATCTTCACACCATCGATAGTAGTGACTTTCTCATCTTTAAACTTGTCGGCTATCTTTGTCAATATTGCATCTACATTTGTTGTAGCTTCAAGTTGTATCTTATTCTTCGACATATAGTACAATGGGAACTTCGACTTAAGTTCAGAGCATGTACATTGCGACTCGCAAAGATATGTCAGGAAAAGACCCACGCCAACGAGAGCGTCGCGACCGTAATGCAACTCTGGATAAATGACGCCGCCGTTACCTTCGCCACCGATGACAGCGTTGACCTCTTTCATCTTCTCCACGACATTAACTTCACCTACTGCTGCTGCATAATATTCAGCTCCATATTGATGCGTTACATCACGCAAGGCGCGTGTAGAGGAAAGGTTAGAGACAGTGTTACCTTTCTTATGTTGTAAGATATATGACGCTACTGTGACAAGAGTATATTCTTCTCCATACATTTCGCCTTTCTCATCGATGAAAGCAAGACGATCCACATCGGGGTCAACGACGATACCAAAGTCGGCTCCTACTTCTTTCACCTTAGCACATGTCGCTACTAAATTCTGAGCAAGCGGCTCTGGATTATGAGCGAAGTCACCCGTAACTTCACAGTTGAGTTCGACAATATCTGTAATTCCTAATTCTCTCAATAACATAGGAATGGCGATACCACCCGTTGAGTTAACAGCATCGACTACAACTTTAAGTTTGGCTTTTGCTATAATATCTTTATTGACGAGAGGAAGATTACAAACCATATCAACATGACGTTTTATCCAGTCATTTTCTACGCTATATGTTCCTATCTCATCTATGTTAGAAAACTCATAATCGTCGGCAGCGGCTTTCTCAAGCAGCCATTCGCCTTCTTCCTTAGAAATAAACTCTCCTCTGCTATTCAATAATTTAAGAGCATTCCATTCTCTTGGATTATGACTTGCTGTGAGGATGACGCCACCATCAGCTTTCATCTCAGTGACAGCAACTTCCACTGTAGGAGTTGTACTAAGACCTATATCAACAACATCGGCGCCCATAGCCTGCAGGCTGCCACAAACCAACTGATTCACCATCGTTCCTGAGAGACGACCGTCACGTCCCACAACGATACGAGGACGTCTGATACCTGAACGACGTATCAAACAAATATATGCTGATGTAAGTTTTACAATATCAACAGGAGTCAAACCAGCATCAGGTTTTCCACCTATGGTTCCACGAAAACCAGAAATAGATTTTATTAATGTCATAACTTTTTATTTTTTGCAAATATAACACAGATTTTTTTAAATTTGCAAAAAAAAGAGATGGGATTTGATAACGATAGTTTTTTAGATGATTATGAAATTCAAGAGCTGATTGAACGTTTTGAAAATCAACTTAAAAACGACATGTTATCATATTATGATGCCGATGAGCTTAACATCATAATGGAACATTACGTTCAGAATAACAACATAAAAAAAATAAATATCGTTGCCGACCTAGCAGAAACATATCACAAAGGAAATCCTCTTACAAATCTCATCATGGCAAAAAAATATTTAGCGATACAAGATGCTGACAATGCCATGATTTATCTCAACAACAGCAACAACAACACCGACGACCCCGATTATCTCCTAAGTCTTGCTTTTTGTTATTCTCTGTTAGACAAAAGCAAACTATCTATCGAGACATACAAAAAAGCTATTGTTGCTCTGAATAACGAAAACTGTGACGACATATACAACTCTATGGCTGTTGAATACATGCTTCTGAGAGATTTTGAAAACGCACTCCATTATTTTAAAAAAGGCATCAAGGCAGCACAAGACCTTGCTGAACAATATTCAGAAATAGCCAATTGTTTTTTTTTCTTAGACAGAGGTGACGATGCTGTAAAATATTTTCAGAATGAGGTTGATAAAAATCCTTATAGCATAACAGCATGGATGACACTCGGCAATTGTTACCTCCGACTGAATCTCTTGGAAAAAGCTGCCGAACAATATGAGTTTGCGCTTGCCATCGACCAACATTATGCAAGTGCTTATGTCAACATTGCGACGATATACAACGAGTTGGATAAATATCAAGACACTATAGATATTGTTGAAGAAGCCTTCAGAAACAAGGTGAAACGACCTATCTTATATTGTCTTTACGGCGAGGCTTTCGCGAAAACAGGCAGCAAAATTGATGCTATGAGCAATTTCAAGAAAGCTATTGAATTAGATGAAAACATAGCCGAGGCTTATGCTGGAATAGGCTTTATCTTCTGCGAGGAAGAGAATCATAAATCGGCAATTAAGTTCCTCAAACGCGCACATCAACTTGCTCCACATAACACCGATTATATCTACGTTTTAGTGGAACAGCACAACAAGATAGAAGAATTTGAGACTTCACTAAAATATCTTAAAGAAATCGAAGAGTTATTTCCCTATGACGTAAGTCTTTATATCTCATACATGGAGGTTTATATTCTTTTAGATGATATAGAGAATGCTAAACAATCTATTGTCAATGGATTAAAAATATTAGAAAAACATCCTGCACTACTTTATCGTTTAGCTTTCATGCACTTTGCACTTGAAGAAGAAGAGTTAGGATTGATGACATTAGAAGATGCCTTGAGTCAAGATTATGAAGGTGTACAAGAATTTATCGATTTCGACCCAACATACATATTAAATAACGAAAGAATTATTAATTTGATTAACGAATATAAAAACAACTAAAATGAATCAGTACATCGCTAATTTTTTAAAAGGAATGGGAGTCGGTTCCGCTAATGTTATTCCCGGAGTATCAGGTGGAACAATAGCTTTGATAACAGGCATTTTTGAAAGATTGATAAATGCGTTAAAGTCTTTTAACCTAACAGCTATTAAGTTATTCTTCACAGGCAAATTCAAGGAATTTGCTAAGCACACCGACTTATGGTTTTTGATATCAGTAGGTTGCGGCGTCTTAGTCGCGATACTTTCAATAGCAAGAATATTCGAGTTCTTATTTGCTGAATATCCAATATATCTCTGGTCGTTCTTCTTCGGAATGATATTGGTCTCAATATATTATGTAGGAATCACAATAGAAAAATGGAATCTGAAAGTTATTGTCTCTTTCTTGATAGGAACTGCCATAGCTTTATTCATAACATTCGGAACACCAGCAAAAGAAAACAGTAATTTCATCTACCTTTTAATCTGCGGTGCCGTAGCTACTTGCAGCATGATTCTACCAGGACTCTCAGGTTCTTTCGTATTAGTATTGATGGGTAATTATCAACTTATCATGATAGATGCTGTCAACGATTTAAACCTTAAGATATTACTTCCTGTCGTAATAGGTGGCGTGGTAGGACTCCTCGCCTTCTCTCATCTACTCTCCTGGATTTTTAAAAATTATAGAGATATAACAATCGCTGTATTAACAGGTTTCATACTCGGAAGCATGCCTATCATATGGCCTTGGAAAAAAGACGTGATAACATATTTCGGCAGTGAAGCTAAAGTGACAGGATATGAATATTACCTCCCTGAATTTAACATGGAATTTGCTATCGCTTTGGTGATAATCCTAATAGGAGCTGCTATCATCGTGCTTACTGAAAAAATGGCAAAAAATACGGGGGAAAAGGAATAAAGGGTTATGAGTTAATTATAATTAATACTTCTCAGTAAATTAGCAAATTAGCATCATAAAAATGTACGGATTACTTGGTAAGAAATTAGGTCATTCTTTTTCGAAGGAATATTTCATGAATAAGTTTTCAAAACTTAATCTCAGTCATTCGTACAGCAACATCGAACTTGATGAGATAAGTGATATTATCGAGTTTGTTCGTAATAACAAAGAGTTAAAAGGATTTAACGTTACTGTCCCTTATAAAGAGAGTATTATTAAATATCTTGATGATATTGATGATATTGCTGAAGAAGTCGGTGCCGTTAATACAGTGAAAGTTTATGAAGGCGGAAAGTTAAAAGGTTTTAACACCGACGTCATCGGATTTGAAGTGTTATTAGAGTCAACAAGACTACAAGACTACAAGACAACGAGTTTGATATTTGGCAGTGGCGGAGCATCGAAGGCGGTGCAATATGTGTTAAGAAAAAATAATATCCCGTTTAAAGTTGTAAGTCGTAATAAATTAAAAATCAGGAACGAGGAATTAGAAATAATTGGTTATGATGATGTTGATAAAACAGGTTTCTCACCTTATTCATTAGTGATTAATACGACGCCTGTGGGTATGTATCCAAATATTAATGAATGTTTAGAACTTCCCTACTCTACTGTTGAACCTCATAACATTTTCATTGATTTGATTTATAATCCTGAAGAGACATTATTCTTGAAGAAAGCTCGTCAGAAAGGAGCCGCTACTTTCAACGGATTGACAATGCTTCACGAACAAGCTGAAGCTGCATGGAAGATTTGGGAGAATGAACAATGAATAATGAATAATTTATAGTTAATAGTTGACTCGTTGTCTTGGTGACTTGGTGACTTAAAATAAAACATTATGAACGATATATTAGATTTTAGCAATCAGATAGCAAAAGAATTTTCTGTGACGACAAATGTCGCATCTAATGTGATACGTCTTTTGGGTGAAGGATGTACCGTTCCTTTCATCGCTCGTTATCGCAAGGAGATGACCAACACTATGAACGAGGAAGTTGTTGCGGCAATACAAAAACGTCTTCTCCAGCTTGAAGAACTCGAAAAAAGGAAAGAGGCTGTTCTAAAGTCTATCGCCGAGCAAGAGAAGTTAACTCCTGAATTGGAAGCGAACATTAGGAACGCAAAGACCTTACAAGATGTAGAAGATTTATATCTTCCTTATAAGCCGAAACGTAAGACAAGAGCTGAGATAGCACGTCAGAAAGGATTGGAGCCTCTTGCAAAAATAATCATGTCGCAAAATAATGACGATGTTGAAGGTCTCGCCCAGAGATATATCGACAAGGAAAAAGGTGTAGAAAACAGTCAAGATGCTCTCAAAGGCGCCTGCGACATCATGGCTGAATGGGTCTCTGAAAATATCAAAGGTCGTAACATCATTCGTAAGATATATCACAAAGAAGGCGTCATCTCTTCTACAGTTGTCAAAGGCAAAGAGGAAGAAGCCAAGACATATCAGCAATATTTCGATTGGAAAGAGTCTATAGCAGAGGCACCATCGCATCGAATCCTCGCTATGTTCCGTGCCGAAGCTGAGGGTCTTTTAAAAGTTAAACTGAAAATCAACGACGAAGAAGCCTTAAAGACTTTAGATAATATATTCCTAAAAAACGACAACGCCTCGACCGACTTAGTACAAGACGCCATAGATGACGCTTGGAAGAGATTGTTAGAACCTTCGTTAGAGACTGAGATAAGAAGCATCTACAAAGAAAAAGCAGATGAGGTCGCGATAAAAGTCTTTGCTGAGAACCTACGTCAATTATTACTTGCAGCACCAATTGGACAGAAACGTGTCCTCGCTTTAGACCCAGGATTTAGAACGGGTTGTAAAGTCGTCATTCTTAATGAATATGGAGCTTTGCTTCATAACGAGACTATTTACCCTCACCCTCCTCAAAATGAGATACGACAAGCGACAAATAAAATACGTTCTCTCGTCAATGCTTATAAGATTGAAGTCATCGCCATTGGCAACGGCACCGCTGGTCGTGAGACAGAAGATTTCATAAGGGCAATACAATTCGACCGTGAGATAATAGCAGTAATGGTTAATGAGAGTGGAGCTTCTGTATATTCCGCCTCGAAAGTAGCACGTGATGAATTTCCAGAATACGACATCACCGTTCGTGGTGCTGTTAGCATCGGCCGACGTCTCATGGATCCTCTCGCGGAGTTAGTTAAAATCGACCCTAAATCTATTGGCGTAGGTCAATATCAACATGATGTAAATCAGAAACTTCTCAATGACGAGCTTGGTCATGTTGTAGAGAGTTGCGTCAATGCTGTTGGTGTGGAATTGAATACAGCCAGTGAGCAGCTTCTCTCATATGTGAGTGGCGTTGGTCCTCAGATAGCAAGTAACATCGTTAAATATCGTAATGAAAACGGAGGTTTCAAGAGTCGTAAGCAGCTATTGAAAGTGCCACGTCTCGGTGAAAAAGCCTACGAACAATGTGCTGGATTTCTTAGGATTCACGGAGCTGCACAGCCATTAGATGCAAGTGCAGTCCACCCAGAGAGCTATCATATCGTTGAGAAAATGGCTAAGAGACTCAATGTAGAAGTCGCAGACTTGATAGGAAATAATGAGCTTATCGCTAAGATAAATCCTAAGGATTACATAGAGAATAGCTTCGGCATTGAGACTATCAACGATATTATTTCTGAACTCGAGAAACCTGGTCGCGACCCTCGTAAGACCTTTGAGGTGTTTGAGTTTAACAAAGATATTCGTACCATGAATGACTTGAAAGTTGGTATGCAACTAGTTGGCATCGTGACAAACATCACAGCATTTGGTTGTTTCGTCGATATAGGCGTGCATCAAGACGGACTCGTTCATATCAGCCAGATGTCGAATCAGTTTATCAAAGATCCTAATGACATAGTAAAACTCAATCAGAAGGTGAAGGTTACAGTGACAGAAGTAGATATAGAAAGAAAGAGAATAAGTCTCAGCATGAAAAATGTTACATCAAAATAATTTTATAAGAAAGAAATCGTTGTAATGTTA
Organism: Lentimicrobiaceae bacterium; assembly: GCA_015061295.1. Lineage (GTDB taxonomy): Bacteria > Bacteroidota > Bacteroidia > Bacteroidales > F082 > Limimorpha. The sequence goes on along the minus strand of SUWU01000021.1, from coordinate 17,827 downwards.
TGAAAAAGATTTATACAATATTAACAATTAGTCTTATTCTGTCGATGGTCTCGATGGAAGTCAAGGCGCAGATAGTCAAAGGTGAGGCTTTCTTAGGTATGAATTTGTCGCAAATTGACGGCGACAAGGCTTATGGTTACAGAAGATTTGGGTTACATGGAGGTTTTGGTGGCATGGTACCTGTATTTCAAAAAGGTAACTTCAGCATCGACTTCTCTATGGAAATTGCCTTTAACCAGAGAGGTTCTCATCAAGGAAGACAATATACCGATACCGTCAACGGCAAGATTTACACAGGTGAATACGATACTTATATGAATTATTTGGAGGTACCTGTCTTATTTTATTTTACCGACAAGGGAATGTATTCCATAGGCTTAGGAGCTTCATATGGACGTCTCGTAGGTTTAAAAGAATATGAACACGGCGAATTGACAAATGTTAATCTTAGTTATAACGGTCCTGACAAGTATAACTTAAACGACTTCGCTTTTATAGCCGACATTAAATTCAGAATCTATGAGAGATTAAAGCTAGGCGTTAGATACCAATATTCTATGGCAAAAATCAGGACTCGCGATTTCTATCTCATCAACGGAGAATTCGATTGCACGCGTAACCAATATAATAATTCTATCACTGCAAGGTTAATTTATGTCTTTAACGAAGATAGAGATAAATATGTTTATGATGACTATGAATTTCGTGGCGACAATCCAAGAATACATCAAAAGACTATCGACAAGAAAATTAGGAAGTTGAAAAGGAAACAAGCAAGAGAAGAAAAAAGAAACCAACAATAATGTTGGTTTCTTTTTTTAATGTCAATTATTTATTCTATTCGAAGATCCTGCAAGATTGCATACTCACACTCTCCTATTCCCGTGACGACAATCTTAACAGCTTTGACAGCTTTCTCTGGGTGACATTCTGCATAATAACCATCAAAATAATCATAAACAAAATCATCACCTTCGATAAAGTTTTCACCGTCATAAGAATATTCCAACCTTGCATTAGGCAGTCCAACTATAGCTAATCCGTAATGACCTGTACCTACTAATATCTTCTTACAATCTATAGGTTCTTCAAAAGTATATAAGAAATAATCGCCCGATTCTACAGGACGCGCCGTATTACAATAAGTATTCATGTCATAATCAACTAAGACGTTGATGTCTTGTTCCATAGGAACATTTGATGTTATAGTAGTCTTTGGTTTTTGATAATGGTATAAGTCGATATTTTGAGCGCCTCTTGCAATACTTGAGCGTTCTTTATAGAATGTAGCAAAACGATAATTCTCCGGCATATCGGTCGTTATAGCATCTGTATATTCTTTCGACTCTGTTGTAGGTGTCGATTTATCATCAGTATAACGTATCACAAGTTGGTCATAATCTTTATTGGCGATAAGTTTTCCATCTTCATATTTCACTGTTGGAGGTGCCACTCTAAAGTCAAAGTCCATGTGATATAATTTCTCTATATGACTATCGAACAGTCTCTTCTTGAAGTGATTCAAGTCTCTGTTTTCATATGCCGACCATCCTATCTCTGAAAGCACTAACACCTTAGGGAAGAGCTGATAATGAGCGTATCCATCTACGATGCCACATTCGGTCCAGAGACCACCTTGTGGACCGAGCACCAATTTCTTCTCAGCATCGGTCAATTCAAAATGACCTATCGGGTCGAAAGAATATACTGAATCTAAAGGAATGATAGCTGCCCACTTGAGTCCTCGTTCATCTGGCGACTGCTTCATATCGAAGTACATATATTGCGAGACCTGCATCACTGTTGGCTGTCCTGCTTTGACAGATTTTATTCCTCTCTCTGAGTTCTGCCATACATATGGTATTGATGTAGGCAAAAGCTCTCCTCCATCAAGAATCTCATCCCAGCCAGCCATTGTCTTACCATGTTTTGCAAGTATCTTCTCCACTCTTCTCACAAAATAATTCTGAAGCTCAACAAGTTCTTTCATATCTTTCTCTCTCATAAGATTCTGGCATACATCACAGTCACGCCATGAGTTCATGTTAACTTCATCAGCACCGATATGATAAATCTTACTTGGGAAAAGTGTCGTCATCTCAGCAATGATATTTTCTAACATCTCATAATTCTCTTCACGACCAACACACCATACGTTGTTCGACTCTCCTTGAACACTAAGATGCTTCGATTCTATGTCGCATACTGTCTCAGGATATGTCACAGCAACAGCTTTGCTATGACCAGGTAAATCTATTTCAGGGATAATATTGATATTTCTATCTGCTGCATATTGTACTATATCCTTAATCTCTTCTTGTGTATAGAAACCGCCATAACGTTCATTACCTGAGCCATAAGCTGGCATAAGAAGTTCATCAGCGCCACGCCACGCTCCGAGTTCTGTCAGTTTTGGATAATGTTTTATCTCTATTCTCCATCCTTGATCATCAGCAAGATGCCAATGGAAATTATTTATCTTATAATGTGCTAAACCATTTAAAAGATGTTTGATAAAATCAACATCAAAGAATGTACGTGAACAATCTAACATCAGGCCTCTATATTTGAAACGTGGATTGTCGTTGATATTCATACATGGAATATCGACCTCCGCAACTTCATTGGCATCAACAGAATAGATGTCGTTAGGCATCATCTGTATCAATGTCTGAATGCCATAGAATATACCTGCAGCATCAAGAGCATAAATATTTATATTATCGATACTTACGGATAAGAGATATGACTCTTTATCATTGGCAAGACCCATTTCTTCACATTTAGAAGCATCTATGATATTAAGATTGATTGATGCTGACTCTGACTCAGACTTTAAAGTAGTTTTTAAATCTTTCTTAAAGATATTTTTAAGATACGATTGAAGAAATTCAGCATTAAATTGATTGGCCTCATCGTTATAAACGATTACTGTATTATCGTTAAGGATGAAGCCATCTTCTATAGAATTGACTATCATCGTCTGTGGAACAGGAACGATGTCGAGATTAGCTTTAACTGCTTCACCTTTTTTCTCTACACAAGATGAAAGCAAAAGTGCAATTGATGTCAGTAAGAATAATTTTTTCATATACTTAAATTTAATTTTTAATTCTACATTAGACACGACAAGTCATATATTTACATCAAAATAGTTTCAGTTGTATTGTCATGTTGAATGTCATTCGATGTAATGGCGTAGTGCCATATTCTGCAACAGCGTTTTTATGTTCTAATGTGGGATAGCCTTTGTTTTTCTTCCAATTATACATCGGATATTGTAAATCATATTCTTCCATCATAGCATCACGAGTGGTCTTTGCCAAGATAGAAGCTGCTGCTATAGCCTGATATTTAGCGTCACCACCGACAATACACTTATGCTTAATGTCTTTATGTGGATTAAAACGGTTGCCGTCTATCAACAGAAATTCTGGCTTTATAGCAAGCTGCTCGATGGCACGATGCATAGCAAGAAAAGATGCGTTTAAGATGTTTATCTCGTCAATTTCTTTGTTATCGACTATGCCAACCCCATAAGCAAGAGCTTCCTGCATAATGACTTCACGCAATTTCTTACGTTGTTTCTCTGTTAGTTTCTTTGAATCATCTAACATCGGATAGTCTTTGTTTCTATCTAAAATCACAGCTGCTGCCACCACAGGGCCTGCCAAACATCCGCGTCCAGCTTCGTCACAGCCGGCTTCAATAAGATTGTCACTATAATGTGCTATGAGATTCATAAAGTTATATCTAATAAAGGTAAATATTGATTAAAAATTATTATCAATGTCATGATGATTGTTATGATATTAGCCAACCTTGTCTTCTTAATATCTGATAACAATATGGCATAGAAGAAAGCGAACATCATAAATATCAGGCTATTATTCATCAAAGGTTGATTTATGAAAAACATAATGATAGCGAATATCGTCAAGAGCATCGCCACACCTAACCTTTTTCTAATGTTATTTCCTTTATCTGAAGCCTTATTGCTAAACGTCCTTAATAATGAAATCAGAAATAATATGCTAAAGATTATTAACAATATTCTGTTTATATAATTCAAATCATAATGAAAATTAACATTTCTGAAATAATGCGAATACGAGTCTATCAGCACATTTATGTCACCAAAGAGAAATACTATTCCTAAGAAAATTACATTTATCAGCATAAATCCTGTTATCGGTATCAGCAGATATCTTATCTCCCTAAATCCTAATATCAATAAAGACAATATAACCCATAACATCAAAAATATTGAAGGATAATAGAATAGCGAGGCTATTGCTATGAAATATCCTATGTTCATCATATAGTTCTCAGGATTCTCTGTCTGATAGATAAGGAATAAGGTGTGCATCGCCATCAAGATGAAGGGACATGCGAAAAGGAATGGATAACACGAATGGAGTTCTGGCGAGCTGCACATCATGAGTACGAAGACGAACGCTCCTATGGTGTTATTTTTCTGTACTAATCGGTTGGCAGAAAGTACTGAGTTAAAGAAAAATACGCTGAATAAAAACACCACCAATGCTATGATGTTAAGCAATAATGGCGAGAAATCGAATATTGATATTATTGTATTATATAAAGGTGTTGTGTGCTCGCTGGGTATGAATGCCGACTTTGTTATGAATGCCGGCATCCATAATACAAGTGCCATCAAAACGACAGCGACTTGCTGCGAGATATAACTATGCTTAAAAAAATTTAACATCTTAGAATTTCATAAGATCTAAACCTATATCGTGACGATAGTTGACACCCTCAAACTTGATCTTCTCAACGTTAAGGTAAGCCTTGTTACGAGCTTCCTCGATATTTTTTCCGTGAGCTGTCACCGCGATGACGCGACCTCCTGATGTCACGACCTCGCCTTTATCGTTGAGTTTCGTTCCAGCATGAGCTATGATACAATCTTCTGAAAGTTCATCGAAGCCTGTCATCACCATGCCTTTCTTATAATCTTCAGGATAGCCGCCTGATACTAACATCACTGTCACAGAAGTATTTGGCGATGTCTTATAATCCACTTCGTTGAGTCTGCCTTGAGCGCAGGCATCGAGTAATTCTAATAAGTCGGAGTCGATGCGCGTCATGACGCCTTCTGTCTCAGGGTCGCCCATTCTCACATTATATTCAATGACGTATGGGTCGCCATCGACGTTCATCAAGCCGATGAAGATAAATCCTTTATAGTCGATCTTTTCTTCTTTAAGTCCTTGAATTGTAGGTTTTATGATTCTTTCTTCTACCTTATTGACGAAGTCTTTTGTCACAAAAGGAACTGGAGAAACAGCGCCCATGCCGCCTGTGTTAAGACCTGTGTCGCCATCGCCTATACGTTTATAATCTTTAGCTTCAGGAAGCACCACATAATGCTCGCCGTCGGTCAGCACGAACATAGAGACCTCAATGCCTTTCAAGAAAGTCTCGATGACGACTTTTGCTGATGCGGAACCGAACTTGCCAGAGAGCATGTCTTGCAACTCGTTCTGAGCTTCTTCCAACGATTCGATGATGAGAACGCCTTTGCCAGCTGCGAGACCATCGGCTTTGAGTACGTAAGGAGCTTTCTGTGTCTCGAGATATTTCAATCCTTCTTCAAGATTAGATGAAGTCACTGTGAAACAAGAAGCTGTCGGGACATTATATTTCTCCATGAAAGTCTTAGCAAAAGCCTTGCTGCCTTCGAGCTGAGCGCCTTTCTTGTCTGGACCGATACTCTTAATATTTTTTAACTCATTATCATTTTTAAAGAAATCGACGATGCCGTCAACGAGTGGCTGCTCAGGACCGACAACGACCATGTCGATATTGAGTTTCAAGACTGTATCTTTTACAATATTAAAATCAGCGATATTGATATTTATATTTTCGCCAATAGCATCTGTGCCAGCGTTACCTGGAGCGATGTAGATTTTATTAACAGATTTACTTTGAGCGATCTTCCATGCCAAAGCATATTCGCGACCACCGGAACCTAATACTAATACGTTCATAATTCTATTTTTAAAGTCAACATGTCAACGAGTCATCATGTCAACGAGTTTATAATTCTATATGTCTTTGCGACCTTGTGTCTCAATTACTTTCCACCATTTTTCTGCAGCTTTATCCCACGAGAAATCTTCTCTTCTTCTCCTGCCCTTCTCTATCAGTTCATTACGCACTTCTTCGTCTAATATTTTTTCCATAGCATCGGCTATCGACTCAACACTGAAAGGATCTACGAGCAGCGCGGCGTCGGCAGACACCTCTGGCATTGATGTCACATTGGAAGTGATGACAGGCGTGTCGCACTTGAAAGCCTCTACGATAGGAATACCAAAGCCTTCAAAATAAGAGACATAAACCGATGCTAACGCAGCTGCTGTGACAAAACGCAAATCCTCTGCCGATAATCTTCCAACAAAAATCACATCGTCTTTATGTGTCATAGCATCATAAGCGTTCTTAATCGGCTCAGTCCACCACTTCTTATTACCGACAATGACGAGCTTTATGTCGTTATCGTTTTTCTTCTTAAATAAATCGAAAGCAGTGAAAAGTCGAGCGAGGTTCTTACGCGGATGCAGGGAACCTACAAACATAAAATAAGGCTTGCCTTCAGAATATTGATTTCTAATATTTATCTTAACGTCTTCACTTAAAGGAGAAAAAATCTCGTTAGCTCCATTATAAGCCACCTCAATCTTATCTGGATTTATGCCGTAACATTCACAGATATCTTTCTTTGAAAACTCAGAAACCGTGATGATACGATCGGCTTTCTTTGCATATTTCGGAAAATATTTCTTGTAATGCCAGAGATGAATCTTGGGAAAATCCTGAGGGAAATGTTCGAAGTTAAGATCGTGAAATACAGCTATCTGTTTGGTCTTACTTCTCAGACTTAAATATCCGTCAGTCGAAAGGTATAAATCAGGTTTTAACTTACGGAGGAAACGCGCCACTGCGAACTCGAAGAATGCTATATATAAAAAAGGATGACGAGCCTGCGGGAAAAGTACTACAGGTTTTACGTTCTCAGCGAAGATAAATCTCTCATCGGGTTTCCTGTCGAAGATGAAATAAAACTTCACCTCAGGATGCGACTTCACCATGCGGCGCAGACATTCGTAAGCCACCCAGCCGATGCCTTCCAACTTATCTTTAAGCAACAATCGTGTATTAACCGCAATCTTCATTTTTAAGTCAATAAGTCCTTAATTGTCAATTGTTAATTGTTAATTGTTAATTCCTAATAATATCCCCGATACCATCCAGTGGTTGAAGCTACTTCCTACATCTTCGCCTTGTGGTATTGCTATCGTGATAGTATGTTTTCCTGGTTTTAGGAATGACAAGTCGAAATATACAGGTTGTGTTGCTGTTCCAGGGCACCAGCCTGAACGTGATAAATCGGAAGACGAAGTTCCATTCCAGAAGTTACCTGATGCTGGATTATATTCTCTGTAAGTAGCGCAGTCACAACGCCATGGAGTGTGAGTAAATACTTTCTCACCGTCGATGATGATAGTATTTTCCTTAGGGTTGAACTCATCGCCTCCGCCCCATCCACCGTGACCGGTGCTGATATATCTAAGTCTTAAATCGCTGACATTCTCAGGCACTTCAAATTCTACGGTGAGGCTGTCGGTCTTAAACATTCTTCCATAATGCTGACCTGCCATTTCCATCACGTTGCATGTGTTGAACAAAGGCAAAGTCCAGTCGTCGTTCTGACTTAAATCCCAAGAATAATCGCTTGGATATGCGACGACATCTAAACTAAGCTTATGTCCGCCGCCATCATAATTACCGATGAAAGCTCCAATAAGGACATCGCCACGAAGATGCTTGCTCACGTCGGTGACATCTTGTTTATAATACGCCACGTCATGCCATTCCAATCCGTCGATATAAACAGCATTGTTATAATGATTTACGCCGAATGGAGTAAAGAAACGCATCAGTTCGACCACAGGAAGGAAGTCGTCTTCCAACTTGATAGCTCTGTATGTGATGTCTCTTCTGTCGGTATATGAATGAAGCAGCTGAATGCTATCAATCAAAGCGTCTTTTAAACTTAATTCTCTTTCGGTAGGAATGACGAATATAGAACCTGAGCGGTCGTAAGCATCGCCATTAGACTGTTGTTCCACCTCGATGAAATATGAATAATGTTCTGGAAGATTTTGTAAGTTAATTTTCTTTAAGATCAATGTTCCGTATGCAAAACGAATTACACTGTCGTAAGGAATCTCGCCTTGGAATTTCTCTATCTCAGCGAAGTTAATTTGTTCTTCATCAAAGACAGGCACTCTGATTATCAGTTTCTCTTTAGAGATTTTGTCGATGTCTTGAGCAGAGACGCGAGTTCCAAGATTGTCGGGTATGATTTCATTCTTCAGTTTTCTGTCTTTCTTAATATTTTTTAACTCGAAGACTCTGTTGCCGTTGATGAGCTGTTTTATCATCACACCGTTTAATGCGCCACGACTGATACTTGGTGTTGCGTTATATCCGAGAGTCTCTGTCATCCACACCTCGATGGTATTGGAATTAATGCTCGTACGATATTTCTTGCATTTATATCCATTCATCATCTCCTCGCCTTCTTCGGTGAAAGTCACGTTGTTGTTTTTCAGAGGGAAAGAACAGAAATATTCATCGCCATCGGAATAAGACATTTGGAAGAAAGCAGAGTCTTGCGAATAATCGACATACGTTATATCGGTAGATATTCCAGGAATAAGCTGACCATCGAACTCGTTAATATCTTGTATCTTCAGCTGATTTCCAGAGCGTTTCACTTCCACGAAAGTAGTATCGCCATCGGTAGAACCCAAAACGTACATTTGATAAACAAGACGCTGCTGTGCGTTAGCAGTCAATAAAAATGTTACAAATAACAGTGATAATATAAGTTTTCTCATGAATGATATTTTTTCTGCAAATATAATAAAAGTAGGCTGATGAGAAACGAGTGTCATTAGATTTTAAGATTTTATTTCAAGACTTCCCAGTGACCTTTTTTATTGCTTCCAACACGTTGAATTATACCAGCATCGCGTAGTATCTTAATATGATTCCTTATCATTCTGTCTCCTATACCTAAAATAGCACTCATTTCATTAGAAGTAATATTTGGATTTCCAATAATTTGAGATAAAACATTCCAAGTAACATCAGAGAACTCCTGATGCTCTTTCAGTAATTTATTAGGAATTTTATTAGGAATTTTATTAGGAATTTTAGCCTCTGTTTTAGTGTCAATATATTTTTCTAAAGTATTAAGAATTTCACCAAGCATAAAATCAATAAATGGATAAGAATCATTGAGTTTAGTACTTTTACTTATTGCATCATAATACTTTTGTTGATTAGCATACACCATATTTTCAATAGGAAGATATTCAAAAATAGGATTCAATTTTCCTAATATCAGAGATTGCCATAAGCGTCCCATTCTACCATTGCCATCAGAAAATGGATGAATAAATTCAAATTCAAAATGAAAAACACAACTACGGATCAACAGATGATCTTTGGATTTCTTTAACCATTCAAATAATTCTGAGATTAGAATTGGAACTCGTTGTGCCGGAGGTGCTAAATGGACACATCTTTTCCCTTCAAATACACCAACTCCACCTTGCCTAAATTTTCCTGCATCATTTGTTAGTGAAGTCATCATCACGCCATGAGCTTTCAGTAAATCTTTAATATTAAAAGGATTCAATGTAGGGTAAAGCTCATAAGTCTTAATCGCATTTTTAACTTCTTGAATCTCACGAAGAGGAGCAATAACATTCTTTCCGTCAATAATATCTCTAACTTGATCTTCTGAAAGTTTGTTACCTTCAATTGCCAGTGAACTATGAATAGTCTTGATACGATTGACTTTACGCAGACGTAATCCGTCAACTTTCTCCAATCTTATTGCATATCGTTCTATTAAAGCAGATATTTCTGCAACCAAATTAATTGCATTTGCTGTCACCGTAAAAGGCGGAACATACGTTGTTTCATTCATTTTGCTCATGGATTTATATTAAAAGTTTAGATTACAAATTTAATAATAAAATCATTATCTTTGCCTATCATTTCATATATAAAATTAAAGTTTTATTAAAAATATCATTATGAGAAAAAATCTAATTATCATGGCATTAGTTGCTTTATCATTAGCCTCATGCGGAGAGAAGTCCGAGAAAGAGACTGCTTACACTCCGCCTCAAGACATCATTCTAAACTCCGACATCATGACGCCTGAAGCGCTCTGGTCGATGAACCGCCTCGGCGAATATGCTGTCTCACCTGATGGCAAACATGTCGTTTACAACCTCACCTATTTTAATATAGCTGAAAATAAAAGCAAGACCGACATCTACATCATCGACATCGACGGTAACAACAACAGATGTCTCACGAAATCTTTTGCTAACGAGTTGAGTCCTACATGGAATAAGGACGGATCTAAGATTTTGTTTATGTGTGCCGACAGTGGCGAGATGCAGGTTTGGGAAATGAATCCTGACGGCAGCGAGAGAAAACAAGTCAGCTTCGTAGAAGGCGGCGTCAATGGTTTTAAGTATTCTCCTGATGAGTCGCAGCTTTTATTTATTGCTGAAGTTAAACTCAAAGACAATGTAGCAGACATCTATCCAGACCTTCCGCTTTCTTCCGGAAGAGTAAACAACGATTTGATGTATCGTCATTGGGATCAATGGGTTGACACCTACAGTCACATCTTCGTGACTTCAGATAATGGCAAAGTCAATTTAGATATTATGGAAGGTGAAATGTGGGAAGCTCCTGTGAGACCATGGGGCGGCATGGAACAGATTGCATGGACTAAGGACGGACAAAACATTCTTTATTCTTCAAGAAAGAAAGTAGGAAAAGATTATGCAACTTCAACCAATACCGACATTTATCAGTATAACATTCCAACAGGCGAATGTAAGAATCTTACCGAAGGCATGATGGGTTATGATATGAATGTCGTCGTTTCTCCACAAGGCGACAAGATTGCTTGGGAAAGTATGGAACGTGATGGTTATGAAGCCGACAAGCAACGTCTCTTCGTAATGGATTTGACGACAGGCGAGAAAAAAGATTATTCTATAGGCTTCGACCAAAACGCCACTCATCTCCTCTGGGCTCCTGACGGACAATCAATTTATTTCATCAGCGACCGTAATGCGACAGATCAGATTTACGCTTTAAGTCTCAGCACTGGTAGCATCAGAAAGATAACAGAAGGCAAACATAATTACATAGGTATCGCATGGGCTGGCGATAAGTTAGTAGCAGCTCGTCAGTCGATGTCGCGTCCTACCGAATTATATATCGTTGATCCACAAAGCGGCGAAGCGAAACAACTTACGACTGTCAACGACAATATCTTCAATCAGTTGACAATGGGTAATGTTGAAGAACGCTGGATTGAGACAACCGATGGAAAGAGAATGTTGACATGGGTAATATATCCTCCACATTTCGATAAAAACAAAAAATATCCTGCCCTGCTCTATTGTGAAGGCGGACCTCAAAGCACAGTAAGTCAGTTCTGGTCATATCGTTGGAATTTCCAGATGATGGCAGCTAACGATTATATCGTTGTCGCTCCAAACCGTAGAGGCTTGCCAGGCTTCGGACAGGAATGGTGCGAGGCAATCAGTGGCGACTACGGCGGACAATGTATGAAAGATTATCTCTCGGCTATAGACGCTTTGGCAAAAGAGCCTTTCATTGATGAGAACAGACTCGGTGCTGTCGGCGCAAGTTTCGGAGGCTTCTCTGTATTCTGGTTGGCTGGTCATCACGAAGGACGTTTCAAGGCTTTGATAGCTCACGATGGCATGTTCAATTTCGAGTCGCAATATCTTGAAACAGAAGAGATGTGGTTTGTCAATTGGGACTTAGGCGGTCCTTTCTGGGAGAAAGACAATCCTGTGGTACAATGGTCGTATGCCAACTCACCGCATAAATTCGTAGATAAATGGACAGCTCCTATCTTAGTCATTCATGGCGCTAAGGATTACCGCATCGCTTATACTCAAGGTATGCAGGCTTACAACGCAGCTGTCTTGAGAGGAATACCAGCAGAGTTCTTATATTTCCCAGATGAAAATCACTGGGTGCTTCAAGCACAGAACGGTATCTTATGGCAAAGAAGATTCTTCAATTGGCTTGACACTTATTTGAAGTAATGTACAATGTACAATTAACAATGTACAATTAACAATGTACAATTAACAATGTACAATGAACAATGAATAATTAACAATTGTACGAGTATATCTGTAATATGAAAGAAAAAGCAATCACGAAATGTGATTGCTTTTTTATTTTAAAGATACATATTAACTAACGACTTATAACCCTTCAATAAAAAGCTTCACCATCCACAATCCACATGTCATGAAGTGATCAACTGGGTCGGGGGTCTCTATAACAGTGACGACATCAGATCCAAAGGCATCATACACAGCGACTGAGTTCTCATAAGGGACGGTGCGGTCGCCCTTGCTATAAAATATCTTGATAGGATGTCTTGGCGTCCATCCTTTAGTAAGATCATTCTTATCTAAACATTTATACAAATCATTGACGAAATCAGAATCTTTATCAAACATAACATCACTGAAGATGTCAGTAAGATAAATCTCATCATCAGCGAGATTTTCATCTTCAACAAGTCTCACTTTCTCATAAAACACATTATTAATCTCAGCGGCAGTATAATCTTTACTTAATAACATTCTATCGATAGAATCTTTAACTTTCAAATAATTATCGGTAAACAAATCATCGACATCATATTTTCCGAGTATATCGGGATAAGAATCAAACATAGAATTGATTGTAAAAGGTAACGCAACAGGATAAGCCACCTTACCATCTTCTAAATATTTCTCTATCGTAAGAGATGGATTATGAGGACCTGCCGCAGCAAAGGAATATTCGAAGCGCCATTTATCGGCATAGTCACCATGAGCGTCCAAATACTTATGAACAGCAAGAGCATTAGCGCCACCCTGCGATGCACCTATCACTATCAATTTCCAATCGTTATCGACATCTGCCGACGACAAATCCTTAAACATGCTATAAGCAGCAGGCAAGGCATCGATAGAATTTTGAGCACATACATCATGATTAAGATAAGGATGCGGCATATCGCGAGTGATGCCATAACCAATATAATCAGGCATGATGTTGAGGACATTACCTGTCATCAACAATTCTAAAGGATTGCCTTGAGTTGGACACTCATCATTAGATGTTATCGTGTAATGCTCCAGCAAACATATGTTATCTGGCGACAGATCATGCCAGACGCTATCATTCTCGAAATATCCGCTCCAGAAAGCTGCAGACGACAATTCAATAGGTGAGCCATCAACAGCGACAGTGTTATATGTATAAACGACCTTACGATAACCCATCTTCACATTATCAATACCAGTCTCACTCTTGATTTTATTCTCTGTACTTACATATGTATTGACAAGAACATCTTTCAAGGAAGCAATCTGTGGAAGCGAATTGCCAAAGTCAGACAAAACTATATCAACATAATCCTCCACCATAAACTTGTTATCCGACAACACATTATAATAAGAAACTTCTATATCCTCGTTTCCGTTTCCACTCCCGTTCCCGTTTCCATCGACTTCCTCACCTTTATTTTTATTACATGATAAAAATGTGACTGACAATAATAATGAAGTTAAAAGTATAAATATCCTTTTCATAAATGTGTAATTTAAAAATGATGTATGCTTACAAAGGTAAACAAAATAATCTTATTTTTGTGTGATTATAACATTAAAAAATAACAGACATGAAAAAAGCATTATTATTTTTCACATTATTTGCAGCATTATTCGGCATGACAAGCTGTTCGGTACATGACGGCATGACTCGCAATTTAAATCAAAACTCCACCAACGTGATTTTACAAGACAACAACTACACTATTGTACAGAAAGTTAGAGGCGAATCGGAAGCCGACTACTTCTTCTATTTTGGTGGATTCCGCAAGAAAGGCTTGATTGAAGAAGCGAGAGCAAATATGTTAGAAAACGCCAATTTGGTGGGAAGTTCAAAAGCTGTCATCAACGAGACTGTGGAAGTAAGTTTATCAACGATTGGTGGAATCTACAGCAATGTCAAGGTAATAGTTTCGGGATATGTTATTGAGTTTACAGAATAGGTCTGCGAAAGTTCGCGAAAAAACAGCTGCCATTTGATTAAAGTGACAGCTGTTTTTTTTAGGCGACATTTTCATCTTTATCTGTCTAAAAAATATACAATTATTCATACATCTTCAATCTATTTAATTCTATAACAGACAGTTTCAAATTCTGATATTGTGGCATTGACATTCCGGCACTTGCGCCATAATACGTCGGGTCGCAGACTATATATTTGCCGTTTTCAAGTTGCTATCTCCACATCATTTTCGGGAGCGTAATTAGGCTCAGCGACAGGAATATTCTTAGGTTTAGGCTCTTTCTCAGGCTCTTCGCCGACGAACACAGAATACTCTTTCCACGTCTTTGAGATATGAGAAGCGAACTCTTTGTTGATGGAATCTTGAAAACTGCGATATTCAGATTTCTCTCTATCTTTGAACTCGTTATATGTCCTGCCTTGTCTTTCTTTATACTTAGCGAAATCATCATCTTGCGCATACAGAGAAGAAGCCAGCGCAAAGACAGCAAGTGTTAATAATAATTTAGGTTCTTTCATTGTATGATAAGTTTTTGTATTTAAACCTTAACTCAAAATTACGACTGGCTTCACCTGTATAATAACCGTCGGGCTTTTTAAGAATCCCGACGGAAATAAATCAAATGAATTAAATAAATTGAATGCGCTACGCTTTTATTCTGCAACCAAGCGAACAGACCGACCGCGGGAACAGTAGTAGTGGTCCATATACTGTCCACTACTATCGAAGTAAAGGTAGTAAGCGAAATCGCTAATGCTAGGCGTAGAACTCCAATAGTAACCTTTGCTTCCGACGTAGTGAAGCGATGACTCATTGCTATAACCAGCAGCTGGAAGGAAGATACTGTTGCCGTTAGAGCCCACAACCTCATAACCGTTTACTCCGTCCTTAGTCGTCCATGTCCATGCACAGTTAGATTTAAGTTCTTCCCACTCACTTTTTGTAGGACACCTCCAGTTACCACCCCAGGTTGCATCTTCCGCCTCGTAGAAGTCCAGATAATTTCCATATTCTTCAGGAGAACCCGCTCCGGAGTTACATGTCGCCCATCTCAATCCAGATGGCAAACCGAGATCAACACATTCATGACCAGCATGTATACCTTCCGTAGTAAACTCTTTGACATCGCCATAGTAAGTTATGTTATTGTGTATCAGATAAGCTTTATAGTAATAGGTCTTACCACGTCCTAAGTCAGATAACTGATATGAAAAATCATTGCCTTCTACGACATATTTCGTAGTAACATTCAGATTATCTCCAAAATAAAAGCCTTTCTCGGTATATGTAGAATTAGTTGTATATCCTTTTAATTTAGCTGAAGTTTCTGTTATATCGGTTGCAGCGGAAGTAACTATATTACCTCCGTTACATTTCACTTCTAACTGTTTGCTTCCTATATCAGAAGTAATCTGAAGCATGGTGTTGTTTGCGCCTAAAGGAATAATATTTCTGTTTATCACAACAACTATCGGTTTCTTAAGACGAGCATCAAGCGTTCCTTCCATATTGCTTATGCTCTCAATCCAATCTGCAGTTTTTGTAATCTGATAATTAATGGTTTCATAACCATTATTAAAGATATTAAATGTCATTGAAACATTACTTGTACCAAAGTCTAACTTTGTAATCTCCTGCTCATTATTATTGACTATCAGCATTTCAGGGGCCAACTTCTTAGCTTTAACAGCTAACTGCTTATTACCGTTGTTTGTCGTTATAATAAGAGTTGAAGAATTGTCTCCTATAGGAAGTTTAGCTCTGTCGATAGTCACGACAATGACGAGTGTTCCGCCTCCATCTATATTTCCCTCTGCACTGCTTAAACTTGATATCCAATCAACACTCTTAGTTATCTGATAATTGAGTACAGAACCGCCGTTATTTACGATATTGAATGTGCGAGACAAGTCATTGTTGTCACTGCCGAAATCCAGCTCGTTAACTTCATTGCCGTCATTGTCTACGACATTCAGAACCTTAAGTTTTTCAACATGTATCGTCAGTTGTTTACTTCCGTTGTTTGAAGTTATATGCAATGTTGTGGTGTTCTCTCCTACTTGGAGTTTCTCTCTGTCAATATTAACGACAACAGGTTTTGTGGCGCCAGGTTGCAGAGTCCCTTCGGTAACGCTGAGGCTTGTTATCCAAGATGCTGTCTTTACTATCTCATAGTTAAGCACCTCTGTTCCATCGTTAAAGATACTGAACATACGGGAGACATCGTCGTATTGGTTTCCGAAGTCAAGCTCGCTAATTTCTTCGCCTTTATCGTCAACAACTTTTAATGCGGCAGGCAGTTTCTCAATCTGAACGTCGCCTTTTGCTGTCTGAGCTGATTTAACAACAATAGTATTACTAACAAGCTCTACATATCCAGTCTTTGTCACAAATAGTTTGTAATCTCCGGCTTCGAGTTCGTTAAACTCAAATTGTCCCTCACTACCTGTCACAGTCTTCAGACCAAGAGGTTGCAATTCTACTCCAGCGGTCTTCACTGGCTCACCTGTGGCTTTGTCGGTTACGACACCATAAATAGAACCTGGTTCTTCTTCCTTTGGCTTGCACGAATGGTTAATTAAAACCAAACTCAATGCGATTGTCAATAATGTTAAAAATCTTTTCATAGGATTGATGTTTTTTGAGACGTGTCAATCACATATTGTTAATTTTCATAGGTGTGATCGACGCGTCTCTACAGTTTTAATAATTTTTCTTTTTCATTGTTATCGTTACTGGCGATGTTTCAGACGCAATGACTTTCACCGTCTTCATATTTGTCTCGTAACCGTTTTTCTGTACGGTAAGAGAATATTGATTGGCATCTAATTCTTCAAAGATGAATTTGCCGTCATAAGATGTTGTCATGTTTTTTCCACCTGGAGACAATTGTACCGAGACATATTCCAAAGGTTGGTTGGTATCGTAATCCAAAACAGTACCTTCTATTGTTCCAAACATATCATATTCAATAGGATTGCAAGAAACAAACGAAAGCATGATTAACGATAATGCGAATATTCTTAATTTTCTCATAGTTTTAAAATTTGAAGTTTAATGCAATGCCAGCTGAATTGAAATCGGAATAAGGAGCGACGGTGACATTATGTCCGTACAGCACATGCTGTTCACCTTTTGAAGCGATGCCGTCAATCACATTCCAGAGATATACAGCCACAGCGCCAGCTATAGAGACATTACGCATTGTAGTCCAAGTGTTTGCATTCTTAGTATATTGATATTTCAAGGATGCGTTATGAGTAGAGCCAATCTTATTGACATTAGAAGTCACCATACTTTGCGACACTAACACGCCTCCCAAGAATACAATCTCGCTAGCTATAAAGCAGACGCCTTTTGCAGTCTGACCTTTTTTGATCTGCGCCATGCCGGGGATGAATACACTTGCAGAAAACGGATATTTATCAGTGATTGTCACATCGTCAAAAGAATAAGCTGGATTCTTGGCAGTCTGCACCAAAATATAAACCTTATACGTTCCAGCCTGCAAGCGTTCGTAATATTCACTGATAATACGAGCTTTCACTATGAGATTATCTTCTCCAGAAACAGAAATATTGT
>SUWU01000020.1 GCA_015061295.1 Lentimicrobiaceae bacterium | reverse complement strand
GTTCTAAGTCGGTGTAGAGTTTGTCGTATTCCAAGCGGAAAGTGATAGCGTTAGCGCCTCTCTTGATAGCGTCTAATGCTTTTTCGTTAGCGGCTTTGCAATCTTTGACGTTGATGTCTTGGCAGATGAGCCATTCATTGCCTTTGGTTTTGTTACCGCGAACGTATGGAAACTGGTTAGGTTCCACGTTGTTCCATGTAATTGAATTAAGGTCTTCAGCACGATAGTAAGGTCTTACCGAGAAACCTTCAGCTGTCTTCCAAACAAGTTTCTTGTTGTAGTCAGCACCTTTGAGATCTTTTTGAATGACGGCTTCCCATTGTTCGGTTGTCACCTGTGGAAATTCCTCAAAAAGTTTTTTGTTGTTACTCATATCTTTTATGTTAAAAATTATTGATTATTCTTTCAATTACTAATTAATTCGCAATTCTATTAAGTTTTTTGAAAAGGCTCTTGTCTAATTGGAAAGCGTCCCAGCGTGTTCCTTCTTCTTTGTTTGTCGGGACGTCGAGGTAAAACTCTAATCTGTTGTTATGATATACCGATATTCTTGCCTTTGACTTCGAAAGTTTCTTAGAATCTGGATTGTTGCGATTAGAGAAGTCATGGACGTAACAATTGTATGTCGCATTGTCATCAACATCAGTGATTGTAATTGTCTCAGGTCCGTTGCCATCAACATCGTCGCGATCTAATCTCGCCGAACGGTCATCAGCGACTCTTTTATGATGATAAGCGATGTGATACTGACCTACTTTTTCAAGATGAAGGTCGAGGTCAGAAGGATTATTACTCCAATCCAAGACAATACGAATCTGACCTAAGTCCATCATTTTAGAGACAGAAAAACGGTTGAAATAAATCATTCCTGCCACTATCTCAAAAGTCATGTCGGCAGGGATATAACCTTCTTTCTTGAAAGAGAACTGATATTTTCCATCTTCTTGAACAGGGAATCTCACCAGGCCTTCTGCATTGGTAGTGAAGGTTCCGATATTATTGATAGTGATTGTTGCATTCTGAACCGGTTTATCGTCTTCCGCATCAGCAAAACGCAAGGTAAAAGCACCTTCTTCATGGATAGTCATCTCATCCTCAAGTACTTGAAACATATTGTTAAAGTCGTCTTCAATATTTCCTTCCACCTGAGAAAAAACCATCATAGGGAGAGAAACGATTAAAAATAAAAGTAATTTTTTCATAATATTATGTATTGAATTTACCTACAAAAATAAGTGAAAAATCAATATCAAAGACAAAAATACCTAATAAATAATGAGGGCAGTTTTTATTGCCAAAAAATGATTACCTTTGTAAGTTCAATTTAATTTTTTTTATGAGAAAGATATTTGTATTTATAACTCTGTTATTTCCTTTTATTCTAAGCTCTCAGAATCTTAATGTATCTGGCATTCAAGAAGGTGTATGGAATTATGATACAATATTTGTTGTTGGCGATGTCGTTGTTCCTGAGGACAAATCATTGACAATCAAAGAAGGTTCTAAAGTTATTTTCGAAGATTATTATAACATCTTAGTAAAAGGGACTTTTGAGGCTGCCGGCAACGCAAACGATTCCATTTATTTCACTGTATCCGACACAACAGGATTTCACATCTGGGACTCAGGCAAAGGAGGCTGGAATGCTATTACTTTCCAAGATGTTAAGAATACTGTAAGATTACGATATTGTCATTTCTCTTATGGCAAAGCTGTTGACGACAATCGTTATGGAGGTGCGTTAAGATTTTTTAACACAGATAATGTAGAGATAAACAACTGTACTTTCAGCAATAACTTCACGAGTGGGAAAGGTGCAGCTTTATATGCAATAAACTCTAACTTTAAGATAAAAAATTGTGAAGTCAACGATAATCTTGGATACAACGGAGATGGTGAATATATGCACGGTGGTGGTTTTCAGTTTCTCAGATGTGACGTGGTGATGGAAGATATGTATTTCCATGATAATTATTGCGAGTCGTGTTATGGTGGCGGTGTCAATTTCGATAGTTGTAACGTCAATGTAAATAAGGCTATTTTTGAGGATAATTATGCTGTCAATGCTGGCGGCATGGGGATACAACGCAGCAATCATTTAAGTACTATGATTTCTAATATCTTGTTCAACAATAATATTGCATATCATTACGGAGGCGCTATGGCTATGGCAACATCGTCTCCTTTAGTACAGAATGTCACTATGGCGAACAATTATTGTATCGCAGCTGGCGGTGGAGCATTGCAGTTTCTTAGTGAGGCTCGTCCGATATTCAAGAATTGCATTATATGGGGTAACGATTGGTATGGTGAACACGGTTCTGTCACCGACGGTTCGCAGATTTTTATCTGGGGTAGCGACTGTGAACCAGAGTTTTACCACTCGGTATTGGAAGGAGGATATAAAGTAATTCATGGATATAGCAATATCACTATATATGACAAAGCAACCATGATAGAAGATGATCCTTTGTTTATCGACACTGCTAACCGTAACTTCCAACTGTCATATGAGAGTCCTGCTATCAACAGCGGAACAGCCGATACCACAGGTCTTATAATACCTCCAACAGATCTCGCTGGAAATCCACGAGTTATAGGAGATAGAATAGATATGGGCTGCTATGAATCTGACGCCACTTCCTTAAAAGAAATTAACACTGATATCAAAAATATTAACATCTATCCTAATCCTATAAACTCAAACTCTATCTGCGAGTTTATCCTAAAAAACAAATCAAATGTCAACGCAAAAATATATAATCAAAAAGGCTCGTTGATGTACAGCAAACATTACGGAATGATGCCTTCTGGGATGAATGAGATTTCATTAAAGGATTTTATAAAATCAATACAAAAAGATAATAATATTTATTTCTTAGTCATTGAAACAGAAAAAGAAACATTAAACGTAAAATTTATTCATTAAAAAAATATAAATTGTTAATTGTATTATGAACAACATCTTTAAAAACAAACAATTTCTCGGAATATTATTCGTCATCATTGCATTTGCTGCAATAACTTTAATCTACTTCTCTCCTATTCTTGAAGGTAAAAGAATAAAACAACACGATATTGAGATGTTCAAAGGTATGTCTCAAGAAATCAACCAATTTAGAGAAGAGACAGGCGAACAGTCATTGTGGACAAACTCAATGTTCGGCGGAATGCCTACATGGAATATCGGCGTGAAACAGAATTCTAACCTGATGAATCATATCAATAAAATCCTCAATTTGGGATTTCCTCATCCTATTGGTTCTGTGTTTATTAGCATGTTAGGATTTTTTATCTTACTGCTCGTCTTAGATTGCAAAATCTGGATTAGTTTCATCGGCGCTCTCGCTTATGGCTTCACTTCTTATCTTTTCATAGTGATAGGTGCTGGTCACAACTCCAAAGCCGTCGCGATGGCTTATATGGCACCGGTAATAGCAGGTATCATAATGACTTACAAAGGTAAATATCTTTGGGGTGCGGTATTAACAGCAATAGCTCTCGCCTTGGAGATCAGGGCTGGTCACATTCAGATCACCTACTATCTATTTATCATAGTATTAATCTACATCATAGTAGAACTCATTGACGCTGTTCGTAATAAGAGATTTAATGTTTTCTTTAAAGCGAGCAGCTTCCTCGCTGTAGCTGCGATCTTAGCTGTACTTACGAGTACTATTCCGCTTTATGCAAACTATGAGTTCGGAAAAGAAACGATGCGCGGCAAGCCTGTCCTTACAGAAAACACTGGCAATCAGACTCGTGGCTTAGACCGAGATTACGTAACTCAGTGGAGCTACGGTATTGGCGAGACATGGAGCTTGATGATTCCCAATGCAAAAGGCGGCGCTTCAGCTTACATAGGCAACGATAATCCAGCCTTAGAAAAAGCAAGTCCTCGCTTCCGCTCTACAATAGCTCAAAACAACGCTTACTGGGGCGACCAACCTGGCACAAGTGGACCTGTTTATGTAGGCGCAATAGTGTGCTTCCTCTTCGTACTCGGACTCTTCGTGGTTAAAGGAAAAATAAAATGGGTGCTACTCATCGCTACAATCCTCTCAATATTATTGAGTTGGGGCAAAAACTTCATGGGCTTCACCGACTTCTTCCTCGACTATTTCCCGATGTATAATAAGTTCAGAGCCGTCTCAATGACGCTCGTTATAGCTGAAGTATGTATGCCGATATTGGCATTCCTCGCTCTCGCGGAAATAATCAGAAATCCAGAATGCTTAAAGAAAAATAAGATTTATCTGTACATCTCATTCGGATTAACAGCAGGTTTATGCCTCCTATTCTACATCATTCCAGACGTTTTCTTCAATTTCCTCAGTCAAGGCGAAGCTGCTCAATTTGCTCAATTAAGTACAGGAAAAGATGGTGCTATTTATCAGGCTCTTGCAACAGAATTGGAAAAGGTCCGTATGGCAATATTCCAAAAAGATGCAATAAGAAGTTTCTTGTTTATCACCATCGCAGCTATCATCTTGTTAATAAATATTAACGGCAAATTGAAAAATAATGCTGCATTTGCAATACTCGCTGCATTAGTGATATTTGATATGTTCCCGATTAACAAACGTTATCTCAACAACGACAATTTCATCGACAAACGTCGTGCTGAGAAACCTTTTGTGATGTCTGATATTGACAAACAGATTCTTCAAGATAAAGAGTTGAATTACAGAGTGATGGACTTGACGAAGAATACTTTTAATGATGCAAGTACATCATATTTCCATAAGTCGATAGGTGGTTATCATGGTGCGAAACTTCGTCGTTATCAGGATGTTATAGACCATTATCTCGGAGGCAATAAAGTTGGAAGCAACGGATTCTGGAATGTGCTTAATATGTTGAATACTAAATATCTGATATATCCTCAAGGTAATAAGCCTGCCGCTAACATAAATCCTGATGCTTTCGGAAATGCTTGGATTGTATCTGATATTAAATGGGTTGCAACACCAAATGAAGAGATTGCAGCAATAGAAAATACTGATGTTAAAAAGACTGCAATAATCAATGATGAGTTTAAAAATGTTATCAATGAGTTCAAACCATCAAATAGTCTTGGAACGATAAGATTAGATTCATATAAACCTAATGAATTGATTTACAGCTTCAATTCTTCAAAAGATGAATTAGTCATTTTCTCTGAGATATGGACAAGCAAAGGCTGGACATTGTGGATCGACGGAAAAGAATCTCCATTGATTAGAGCCGACTATATCTTAAGAGCCGCTGTCATCCCTGCTGGTAATCATGAAATTATGATGCGCTACGAACCTAAGATATGGAAAGTAGGCAACACAATACAATTCATTTCATCATTGATATTAATTTTAGGTTTAATAACCGCAATCGTTGTAACATACAGAAAATCAAACTGTACAAATAATAATTGTTAATTGTAAATTGTCAATTGTCAATTGAAATGAACCGTGTCTTAATCATAACATATTATTGGCCTCCATCGGGTGGTTCTGGCGTACAACGTTGGCTGAAGATGTCGAAATATCTTCCAGAAAATGGTTGGCAACCTGTCGTTTACACCGCCGATGGAGCTGAATATCCTGTAGAGGATTTGTCGTTGGAAAAAGATGTCGCTCCTGAAGCCGAGATATTAAGACGTAAAATAGTTGAGCCTTATTCTTTCTATAAGAAATTCCTCGGAATCAAGAAAGATGAGAAGATAAAAGCTGGTTTTATCAATGAAGGAAAGAAGAAATCTTCGTGGAAAGAGAATATAAGTGTTTGGTTAAGAGGTAATTTATTTATTCCTGATGCTCGTTGTTGGTGGATAAGACCTTCTGTGAGATTTCTTAAAAAATATTTAGAGAGCAATCCCGTCGATGCGATAATTTCTACAGGACCGCCACATTCAATGCATCTTATCGCTAAAGAACTGCATAAAAAATTTAACATTCCTTGGATTGCCGACTTCCGCGATCCTTGGACCGACATCGATTTCTATAACGACTTACGTCTCACCAAATTAGCTGATAAAAAACATCATCGTTTAGAAAAATCTGTGTTGGATAGTGCAAACGCTATTGTTACAGTGGGACATAGCTGTGCTGAAGGTCTTAGAAAAATCTGTGGCAGAGATATAAATGTAATCACCAACGGCTATGATTTTGATATAAATCAAACAGAATCAGATGTTAAGCAGACTGAGAAATTTACTCTCTCTCATATTGGAATTATCGGAGCTAACAGAAATCCTATCGTCTTCTGGGAGGCTGTCAGTGAACTTGTGAGAGAAAACAAAGACTTTGCCAACGACTTGGATATTAGACTTATAGGACAAATAGATCAAAGCGTCGTCGATTTAATAAAGACAAACAATATTGAGAATTATGTTGAGATAATTCCATATATCCCACATTCAGAAGTCATTGATAAACAGAAAGAGTCGCAGGTTCTGTTACTATTTATTAACAATACTCCTAATTCTAAGAGTGTTCTTACAGGAAAACTTTTCGAGTACATGGCTTCTGGTCGCCCAATTCTTTCTATAGGACCTTCCGATGGCGATACTGCTGCTATATTATATGATACTAAAACAGGTATCAATGTAGATTTTGACGATAAAGAAATGATGAAAAGCGAGTTATTGTCGTTATATAACAAATATCTTGATAATGAATTGACTACATCATATAAAGACTCTGTAGAGAAGTTTTCAAGAAGAAATCTCAGCATTGAATATGTAAAACTGTTAAACTCATTATAATGAAGACTTTTATTATTTCAAGAGGTATTCCTTCAAAAGATTATCCGCTTTATGGCATCTTTGAATATGACCAAGCTAAGGCTTTAGCAAAAAACGGCATTGATACATCTATGCTTGTAATTGACTTTCGCTCACTTGCTTATAAAAGAAAATACGGATTCTTATCATACGAGAAAGATAACGTTAAAATATTTGAACTTTCTTTACCATTGGGGATGTATCGAAGAGCACTGCCATTGCTGCAACGACTTCTATATCTGCTTTATAAGAAAACAATAAAGATTGTCGGTAGACCTGATGTCGTCCATGCACACTTTTATTCGATAGCTGCAATAGCCTCTTTCATCAAGAAGAAAGACAATGTGCCTTTCATTGTCACAGAACATAGCAGCAAACTGAACAAAGCGGCTGCTCATATAAGCAATATAGACAAGTCACTGACAATGAAGGCTTACTCTCAAGCCGACGCCATCATATCTGTTTCAAAAACTCTATCAAGCAACATCAAGGACAACTTCGGTTTTGAAAGTCATATCATCCATAATATGATAGACTTAGAACATTCTAACTATAGTAAAAAGAATGATAATGAGAGTTTTACTTTCATCTCTGTAGGTAATCTTATCTCTCGTAAAGGTTTTGACATTTTGATAAAGGCATTCAAAAAAGCATTTGCCGATGATAGCAAAGTCTGTCTTAATATTATCGGCGAAGGTGAGGAAAGAATACATCTTCAAAACATTATAAATGAATGTAATATCTCCGACAGAGTGCGACTTTTAGGGCAAAAGACAAGAACTGAACTTTTTGAGTTAATGAGAAAAGGCGATGCTTTTGTTTTGGCATCTAAGATTGAGACTTTCGGTGTGGTTTATATAGAAGCTATGGTTTGCGGTTTGCCTGTCATTGCAACTCGTTGCGGTGGTCCTGAAGATTTTGTCAATGATACAAATGGTATTTTAATTCCAACAGACGACATCGAGGCTTTGTCAAAAGCATTGATAGACATGCGATTAAATATCGATAACTTTGACAGTAAGAAAATAAGCGAAGAATGTTACAACAAATTCTCATCAGAAAATATTGCAGAACAAATTGTTGAACAATACTATAAAGTGGTTGAGAAATAATATCAATCTACTGATATAAACTTGGAGTGAATCCAGCGATCTTCTTCTTTTGGAATCTTCATATAATCCTTGTAAAGAGCTTTAAGACAAGCATCAGGATTGTTTGGAGCTAAAAACATCTTTCCTTCAAATTCTATCTCCGAGAGTGGGAAGATATAATCCTTGTCGATACAAGAGTTGTAAGGATTATGAATCAGATGACATCCAATATTATTTGATTTTCTTATATATAGACATTTCCAGAATATTTTTAAGAAAATCTTGATAAATGGGAATGTCATTCCGGCAAGGATATTTTTGAAGTTGATATATTGTTTTACATTAAAAAATTGATCTGTCTTTTTCGACCATTTCGACAGGAATCTTAATGATTTTTTAGACACCTTAGGATAATCTATCATCTCAAAGATGTCGATGAAGATACCTTTCTTATAAGGAGCAGAGAAGTCGTCGTATTGTTCCACGAAGAACGAGTTTAAGTCTCTGATTTTACAGATAGTACGCTTATATGAAGGGTCGGTATTTTTATTTTGTATGAAGAGCCATGTGGGCAGCTCATTAGGTGCCACTTCTAAGAATCTGTTATAATCTTCGCTAAGCATACAGATGTCAAGATCATCGTCCCAAGGAATGAAGCCTTTATGACGTACTGCTCCGAGCAAGGTGCCAAAGTCGATCCAATATTTTATATTATGCTTACGGCATATCTTATCAACTTCTATAAGTATCTCTACTTCACGTATTTGAGCCTTACGTAATACAGTACCTTCCCCATTATATCTTGAATAATCTTCCATCTCTTATTTCTTAGCAATCACTCTGATATATGTCTCATTCTCACCGTTAAAAGGAGCAAAGTCTTTATCTTCAGCAGAGAATATCAAATCAAAGCCTAATTCCTTCAAGTCGTTACAAAGAACATCAAAATCCAAGAAACGACGATAATGATCGTTATAAATGAAGGCATCAATCTCATTCTCAACGGCTTCCCCCAATTTATAAATTTCATTCTTTTTTCCACGCACTTCGATACAAAACATGCCAGCTTCATTTAAGTTCTCATATGCCCACCTCAAAACGCGCTGCTCTTCCTCTTTATTGACAGAATGAAGAGTGAAACGAGAATAAATCATATCATATTTATTATCATGACTTAGGGAAGTGAAGTCAGCACATCTGAATGTAAGATTATCTATTTGTTTATATTGATTTTGAAGGAAGGAAATCTCACTTTTACATTGATCTATCGCCAAAACATCATGCTGATTATTAGCAAAAAAAATAGAATCTCTTCCATTGCCACAACCTAACTCTATGATATTATATTTATTACCTTTGAGAATATCATTAACATACACTGCAAACAGCGAAGGCTTTAGCTCAGCATTTTGTTTTGAATAGAAATTTTCCCAATAATTATTATCCATCTGTGAAAGTTTGAATGCAAAAATAATAAAAAATATTATCTTTGCATATCTTAATTATCATCTAATGAAAAACATAAAAATAGCAGTCGTTGGTCTTGGTTATGTGGGACTTCCGTTGGCGAGACTTTTCTCTACAAAGTTCGAGACTATAGGTTTTGACCTCAACAAATCTCGTGTCGAAGAATTAAATAATGGTCATGATTCTACGATGGAAGTCGATGACGAGTTGTTACAAGATGCTATTAATAATCATGGTTTTAGATGTACAACAAATATTGATGAGTTAAAAGATTTTAACTTTTATGTCGTGGCTGTTCCAACGCCTGTTGATGAGAATAATCGTCCTGATTTAACACCATTGATAAAGGCGAGCGAGACCATTGGTAAGGTTATTTCCAAAAACGATATTGTAGTTTATGAATCGACGGTTTATCCTGGCGTCACGGAAGAGGAATGTATTCCTGTGGTAGAAAAAATTTCCGGCTTGAAATTCAATGTAGATTTCTTTGCAGGTTATTCTCCAGAAAGAATAAATCCAGGTGATAAATTACATACTGTAGAGAAAATCAAGAAGGTGACTTCAGGTTCTACGCCAGAGATTGCAGATATAGTTGATGATGTTTATAATTCTGTTTTAATCAACGGCACACACAAAGCGCCTTCAATAAAAGTCGCTGAGGCATCTAAGATTATCGAGAACTCGCAACGTGATGTCAATATCGCTTTCATGAACGAGCTCGCTAAGATTTTTAATGCTATGAATATTGACACTCAGGATGTTATAGAGGCTGCCTCCTCGAAGTGGAACTTTATTAAACTTAATCCTGGATTAGTTGGAGGTCATTGTATCGGTGTCGATCCTTATTATCTTATTCAGAAAGCTCAGGTTTATGGAGTGCTGCCTCGAATCATGTCGACAGCTCGTCATCTCAATGACGGCATGGGTGAATATGTTGCAAATCAGACAATTAAACTTATGAATAAGAAAGGCGTCTTGGTAAAAGATGCTAAAATTCTTATCCTCGGAATCACTTTCAAAGAGAATTGTCCTGATATCCGTAATACCAAAGTCGTTGATATTTATCATACTTTGAATGAGTTTACCGATAATATCACTATCTACGATCCTTGGGCTGATGTCGACTTGGTTAGAAAAGAATATAGCATCAACATCACAAATCATCTTCATGAAAAAGAATGTTTTGATGCTGTGATTCTCGCTGTCGCCCACGAAAAATTCTTAGATATAAATATCAAATCTTTAGTGAAAGAGAACAGCGTTATCTATGATGTTAAAGGATTTTTAGATAGAGACATTATCGATGGAAGATTGTAATCACTTTCTTCCTTTAAACTCAAATCCTAATTCCTCAACAGTTTGTCTCACGATATTGTCGTCAGGTTTTCCTGTCACGACAGCTTCTTTCTTTCCTAAATTAACTTCTACATTCTCAACATTATCTAATCCTTTGAGAGCTTTCTCCACAGAGTTTTTACAATGATTGCACGACATTCCATCAATGCGATAGATGACTTGTCCTTCTACGACAGTATTATCTTTCTTAAAAAATTTTAACATAAAAGCATTTATTAAAAGTAAAACTAAAATAATTCCTGATATTATCTCGAACCATGATGCTGTCAAGGCGCTACCTTCTATGGCGCAGTGTCCTCCAGCTTCACATAATGATGTTATTGTAAACCATTCTCTTGGCAAGAAATAATCCACAATCAAGCCACCTATTATCGAGCCAAAGATGATAGAGCCTAGATAAAAGAGAAGTTGTTTCTTTCCTAATGATTTTCCTACCACTAACAATGATGCGATGCTTACTCCAGGTCCTGCTATCAACAGAACTAATGCGGCTCCTGGCGACAAGCCCTTCATTATCAAGGCTGCTGCAATAGGGATGCTACCAGTGGAACAGACATACATCGGGACAGCAACCGCCAGGACTATCAACATCGTCACTATTGAAGGGAGATTTAAATTCGTGAAGAAAGAGTCTGGCACCAAGACCGTTATCAAGGTTCCTATTATCAAGCCGATGACTAACCACTTACCGATATTTTGTACCAATTCGATGAAACTATATTTTAGAAATTCAACGAATTTATTTCCACTTTTCTTCTCAACATCGCAGCTACAATTCTGTCTTACGACAATCTCATCTTTTGAAAACCATGTCGTTACGGCACCTCCAGCTATTGAAGTCAGCAAGGCTACTAAAGGTCTTACTATCGCGAAAGGCAATCCCATCATGGAATAAGTGGCGATGATGGAATCGACGCCTATCTGCGGAGTGGAAATCATAAAAGCAACAGTAGCACCGCGCGACGCTCCATCTTTTCTCAGAGATATAGCTGTCGGTATGACGCCACATGAACATAATGGCAACGGAATACCTATCAATCCAGCTAATAAGACAGAACGGAAGTTTTCCTTAGCCAAATATCTCTCAAAGAAATTAGACGGCACAAAGACATGAAGCACACCCGCCATCATGAAACCAAGAAGCAGATACGGCGCCATCTGAAACAACATATTTGCAAATGTTATTAAAACGTTGGTTAATTCATAATTCATATTTCATATTTTTTAAAGTCACCGAGTCTCTAAGATGCTGAGTGTACTGAGTATCTTAGCATCTTTAAGACTCATTCGTATGACTTCGTAAGTTATATTTATAATAGTTCTTCGAACATTTCTTAATATTTTTCATTGGACAACTGCCACATGAAGCACCACATTTAATGTTAGTGTCAGCGTCAGTGTCAACATGTGACAATGCCCTCACGATGGAATAGATAGTATATCCCACCGCTACACCTATTATTGTATATGCTATTATTGTTTGCATTTTTAAGTCTCTGAGTCACCAAGTCACCAAGTCATGAGTCAATATGATACATTATACATTACTCATTGTTAATTGTTCATTGTTCATTGTACATTGTTAATTAAATCAAGTTTCCTATCTGATATATCAAGAAAGATACTATCCAGGCTATTCCAGTGTTGTAGAAGAGTGTGAACAGGACTGCTTTCCAGCCGGCTTCACGTCGTACTGCTGCTATGGTAGCGAAGCAAGGTGTTGATATTAATACGAATAACATAAATCCGTAAGCCACCAATGGCGTAAACAGCGGTTCACCCTCATTAGGTCCTGATGTCCATTTCTGAGTTTTCACCTTTTCCACCAACGATGTTGTGTTGTCGCCTTCATCGGAGGCTTGCAACAAGACGCCGAGCGTGGAGACGACTACTTCTTTAGCAGCGATGCCGGTAGCGAGGCTGACGCCCATCCTCCAGTCGAAGCCACAAGGACGAACGACAGGCTCAATGAGATGTCCGAGACGACCCATATAAGAGTTCTCACTTTGAACAGCATCTTGTCGTAACTCGAGCGATGTTATCATAGCAGTTTTTTCTTCCTCAGAGATATTGTTATCATTCTCAACGAGTTCTATCTCTTGTGCAATGAGTTCACTCTCCTTCGAGTTTCTCGGAAAATATTCTAAAGCCCATATTATGATAGAAGCCACTAAGATGACAGTAGCCATCTTCTGAAGATATTGTACGCTCTTATCCCACATGTGTATTATCGTGTTACGAGCTGTAGGGATACGATAAGGAGGAAGCTCCATCACAAACTGCTCCGACAATCCTTTGAAAGCCGTCTTGTTGAGAAGCAAGGCTGTCAATATCGCTATTATAGCTCCTATGAGATATACGCTCAACAATATAAGTCCTTGATTCTTATGAAAGAATGCTGCCACAAAAAGTAGATATACAGGAAGTCGCGCCGAACACGACATAAAAGGAGTCACCAAGACTGTCACAATTCTGTCTTTACGATTTTCTAAGGTTCGTGTCGCCATGATAGCAGGCACCGAGCAGCCGAATCCTATCAAGAAAGGGATAAACGACTTTCCATGAAGTCCTATCTTATGCATCAGTTTATCCATGATGAAAGCAGCACGCGCCATATAGCCTGTGTCTTCCAATATTGAGATAAATAAAAACAATATCAAAATGTTAGGTAGGAAAACCAAGACGCCTCCAACACCAGCAATGATTCCATCAACTATCAAATCACGTAAGATACCTTCATTCATCCATAATGAGACATGATTACCGAACCATTCTACAGCAGTCTCTATCCATGCCTGCGGATAAGCACCAAGAGTAAAAGTAGCTTGAAACATCAGCCACATGAAAAACATCAAGATAGGGAAACCTAACCATTTGTTTGTCAAAATATCATCAGCTTTATATGCGTGATTTTTTATCTTCTTCTCATTTTTACGAAATGTCTCTTTCAAGGCGCCTCTGATAAAAGCATAACGCGCATTGGTGAGAAGCGTATAGACATCTTCATCGTAATCGCGTTCTAACTCAATACGTTTACTTGTAGCCTCGGCGATAATCTCTTTTCCGTTAGGAAGATTAGATATTTCTTCAACAGTAGATTTAGTATTTTCAAGAACGTTGATAGCGATGTAACGGGCGGGATAAACATTTATGATGTCTTTGTTGAGTTCTATCTGTTTCTTGATAGGAACTATCGCCTCTTCAATGTCACGACCGTAGTTGATATGTATATGTTTATTAAGGTTTTTCTTCTCCTCATATACATCAACTATAGTCTCAAGCACGTTGGAGATACCTATACCTTTGACAGCCGTCGTAGGCACTATTGGAAATCCCATCATCTTACCGAGAGCCTCATAATCTAAGGAGTCGCCCTTGGCTTTCATCTCATCATACATATTGAGAGCCATGACGATACGCACGTTCATATCGACGAGCTGCGTAGTAAGGAAGAGGTTACGCTCTAAGTTAGAAGCATCGATAATATTAAGAACCACATCAGGATTATTCTTGGTGAGATAATCTCTTACATAACGTTCTTCGGGGGAAAACTCTGTTATAGAATAAGTGCCAGGTAAGTCGATGAGATTGATAGTGTATCCTTTATGATAGAAAGTTCCTTCTTTCAAATCGACGGTAACACCGCCGTAGTTACCCACTTTCTCGCGTAGTCCTGTGGCATGGTTGAAGAAAGAAGTCTTGCCAGCATTAGGATTACCGACTAAAGCCACAGTGATATTATTAGACTTCTCTTTGATGACATTGGCTATGACATCGTCGGTTATGGTTCCATTAAAATCTGTTATGTTAGTCTTCACATCGTCTAAGGCCACCACTTCTACCTTATTAGCCTCGCTGCGACGAAGAGAGATATGAGCCTGCATAATCTGATATTCCACAGGATCCATAAGAGGAGCGTTCTTGATGACAGTGACAGTCTCTCCCTTCACAAAGCCAAGTTCCATAAGTCTGTGTCGCAGTCCACCGTGACCATTGATCTTCACGATGACACATTTAGTGCCAGTAGGCATTTCTGCTAATGACTGTTGGATGTTGGCTGTTAGCTCTTGGCTGTTAGCTGTTGGCTGTTGGATATTATTTTCCATTTTATATTTTTTTACAAGATACAAAATTAATTATTCTAAAAATAAATTAACATCATTATTATTAGTGATAAGGAAAGAAAAACGATACCTATTAATAATGAATATCTCATTCAGACGCACCAATTACATCTCTTTTATTTTCATCGGTGTAATATGTTACGTCTCTACTCATTGACTCTAACATCCTCATCATTTATAGTTAATAACTTTCTCAATATTTACCAAAACTATGTGATGTATGATATTAGTTTTAACAATAATTTTGCATCGCAAAACAAATAACAATTTCTAATAATGATAAAGAATAATTTTACCTTCACGATGATGCTGTTTCTTGGCATCTTCCTTTTCTCTTCAAATTTCACTTTATATGCTCAAAAAGAAAGCGAAGCCAACATCTATGGTCATGTCTTAGACGCAAATAGTCACGAACACATCCCATTTGTCAACATATCTATAAAAGGAACGACGATAGGCACCTCTACCAACGGCAACGGTCACTATTTCTTGGAGCATTTACCAGTAGGAAAACATATCGTCATAGTCTCCTTCGTAGGTTATAAGACTATAGAACAAGAAGTGTTTCTCAAAGCAAACAACTCTGTTGAGATAAATTTCATGCTTGAGGAAAATAGCATAATGACGAAAGACGTTGTTGTCTCTGCCAATCGTCATGAGGTGGATAGAAAAGAAGCAGCTACTGTCGTCAATGTCCTTACTCCAAGAACATTTATCAATACTAACTCTGTAAATCTTGCAGAAGGTCTTAACTATCAACCTGGATTACGTGTCGAGAACACATGTCAAAATTGTGGTGTAAACGCAGTACGTATCAACGGCTTAGAAGGTAAATATTCTCAGATTCTCATCGACAGTCGCCCTATCTTCAGTTCGTTGGCAGGTGTCTATGGATTGGAGCAGATACCTGTCTCTATGATTGACAGGGTAGAAGTTATCAGAGGCGGCGGCTCAGCCATATTCGGCTCAAGTGCCATCGGCGGCGTTGTCAATATCATCACACGCGAGCCTATTCGTAATTCGTTAGACATCAGCAATACCACACAACTCATCGGCGGTAAGTCGTGGGACAATATCACCTCTATGAATGCTGCTCTCGTCAGCTCTAACCGTAAGGCTGGTGCTACCATCTTCGGAATGAGTCGTAGCAGACAAGGTTACGACCATGATGGTGACGGCTACACAGAACTCGGAATGCTAAAAGGAACGTCGTTGGGAATGCGCGCATATTACAGATTCTCTAATCAAGCTAAACTTACAGCAGAATATCATGCCATGCACGAGTTCCGCAGGGGAGGCGACAGCATACATATGATGCCTCATCAGGTGACAGTAGCAGAACAAGCAGAACATTATATACACGGTGGTGGACTCACCTACGACTACATAGCAAAAAACCTCAAGACTCGCTTCTCTCTCTTTACATCATTACAGAAAGTAGATCGTAACACTTATTATGGAACACAATATGACATCAACGCATATGGAACATCTAACGACTTTAGCTGGGTGACTGGCGGACAATTTAATCAATCTTTCGACAAACTTCTTTTTATGCCATCGGAATTTGTGGCTGGTGTAGAATATTCTATCAACAATCTTGAAGATATACAACTTGCATATGATAGGAAATTAGTGCAGAATATCAATATTGCGAGTGTCTTCGCTCAGAACGAATGGAAGAACTCCAAGATGGGTCTCCTCATCGGAGCAAGAGTTGATAAACATAACCTCATCGATGATGTCGTTGTCAGTCCGCGTGCCAACTTCCGTTATGTCTTTTTCGAGGAATTGACAGCACGTCTCAGTTATTCATCAGGTTATCGTGCACCACAAGCTTTCGATGAAGACTTGCATATCATGGCTGTCGGTGGTGAAGTTGCTATCATAGAACTTAGTCCCGATTTAAGACCTGAGTATTCTAACAGCTTCAGCGGCTCCTTGAATTGGTCATCAAGAATCAAGGGTGGCGAGTTCAACATCTTAGCTGAAGGATTTTACACCACATTAAACGACGTCTTCATCTTGAAAGAAAACGGTACCGACGCACAAGGTAACATCTTGATGGAACGTACCAACGGTTCAGGAGCATACGTTGCTGGTGTGAACGTAGAAGCGACTTATACTCCAATACGCGACTTTAACATGCAGTTAGGATATACCTTCCAACAAAGTCGCTACCATGAGCCAGAGGTGTGGTCAGAAAATCCAAACATAAAACCACAGAAACGTATGTTCAGAACACCAGATCATTATGGTTTCTTGACAATGGATTACACTATCTTCGATGCCTTGAATATCGCTTTATCAGGAACTTACACAGGTAGTATGCTCGTTCAACATTTCGCTGGATATGTAGCAGAAGATGAAGAGGTGACGACACCTGACTTCTTCGATATGGGAATAAAAGTGGCTTATGATATGAAATTATCTAATAATAGTACAATGCAGTTCAACGCTGGAGTGAAGAATATCTTTAACGCATACCAAAAAGACTTGGATAAAGGTGCCGACCGCGATGCAGGATATATCTATGGACCATCTTTGCCAAGAACATTCTTCGTAGGATTGAAATTGGGAATTTGAGGATAAAAAATTTAAAGTATAATAGAAGAGTTAAAGGGACGGAGTCTTGTGACTTTGTCCCTTTATTTTTTTTGTCTGACCGATGACAAATAGATATATACAATATCTTAATCAATAGTCAATAGGTTTATCATAATCGACATTGCTTGTTTGGCATTAGCTTTTGACAAATTTTTAAAATCTACCCAATAAGACATTTTACTTGGTACTTTCAACATTGCCAGCCACTCGTCGAGTGGAAGATTTTTGGAAGTATCAGCAACTACTCTTCTAACATAAATATCGTTTTTCTCTGGAGAATAAATGACATCAACTTCAAGTCCATCGAAAACTCCTTCTAAGTCACGGGCTTCATACTTGGAATACACACCATGTTTCCATACTTTTGAGGCAGGATAATTATATTCTCTATTCTGTTCAATATTTTTACTATCGCACGAAAACAAAGTAAAAACAATGATAAATAATAATAGTTTATTCATCTCATAGTAATTTAAACTTCGCAAAGTAGTGATTATATTGCCAAAAAACAATACCTTTGCAGAAAGAAAAACATAACACTATGAACATAAAATCAAAAATCATTATCATGCTTCCCATGATTACATTATTCGGTTGCAGCGAGTCTGCAAAACATTCTGTCAAAGAATATCCTGAGACAAAAAAAGACCTTACTGTTGTTGACAATTATTTTGGCACTGAAGTCGCCGACCCTTATCGTTGGTTGGAGAACGACACCACTGCAGAGACAGCTCAATGGGTCGAGGCTCAACGTGCAGTGACAGAAGATTATCTCTCACAGATTCCTTTCCGTGAGAACATAAAAAAACGTATGACAGAACTCGTTAATTACGAGCGTTACAGCCTTCCTTCAAAACGTTTCAACCGTTATCTGTATTCTAAAAACGACGGACTCCAGAACCAGAACGTCATCTACATCCAAAATTCGTTAGACGAGGAGCCTTCTGTCCTTTTAGATCCTAACACTTTATCTGACGATGGCACTGTCGCTTTATCGGGCACTTCGCAATCTAACGACGGCAAATATCTCGCCTACACCATTCAACGTAGCGGCTCCGACTGGGTAGAGATTTATGTCATGGACATCGCGACTCGTCAGCTGCTCCCCGACCACATCGAATGGGCTAAATTCACAGGCGCTTCCTGGTATAAGGATGGCTTCTTCTACGGAGCATACGACCGCCCAGAAGAAGGTAAGGAGTTCAGCAACATAAACGAAAACCATAAAATATATTATCATAAACTCGGCACCTCTCAAGAAGAAGATGTCTTGTTCTACGAGAACCCAAGTCAGCCTCGTTATTTCCACACTGTCGGTGTAACAGAAGACGAGAAATATATGTTCCTTTATGAAAGCGGTCAAGGTGCAGGAAGCACACTATGGATTAAAGAGATGGGCGCTGACAATGACTTTGACACTGACTTTGTACAGATTGGCTTCGACATGAATTATCAATACAGCCCGATTGAAGTCATCGACGGCACCTTATATATATTCACCAATTATAATGCTCCAAAGGGTAAGATCTGCAAAGTCGATGTGAACAAGCCTCAGATGGAGAATTGGGTTGAGGTCATTCCTGAGAGCGACAACGTTATCGCTGGCATCAGCTTGGCCGATGGCAAGATGATCGTCACCTACGACCAAGACGCCTCGCATCATGCTTACGTCTATACTATGGACGGCAAGATGTTACACGAGATTGCTCTGCCGACATACGGCGCCGTAGCTTTCAGCAGCGACTACAAAGACGAGGAGATTTTCTACGCCTTCACATCTTTCGCTTTCCCTACAACGATTTATAAATATAATATCGACGACAATACTTCGGAGGTCTTCCGCGCTCCAGCGATAGACTTTAAATCGGAAGATTATACTACGGAACAAGTCTTCGTGACATCAAAAGACGGCACTAAGGTTCCTATGTTCTTGACTTACAAGAACGGTCTGAAGAAAGACGGCAGCAATCCAACTTTGCTTTACGGTTACGGAGGTTTCAACATCACCTTAAATCCGAGCTTCTCCACCTCGCGACTTCCTTTCATTGAGAGCGGTGGCATCTATGCACAGATGAACCTTCGCGGCGGTAACGAATACGGCGAAGAATGGCACATAGCAGGAACGAAGTTGCAGAAACAAAATGTCTTCGACGACTGTATAGCCTGCGCGGAATATCTCATCGACAACGGATATAGCTCGCCAGAAAACTTGGCGTTACAAGGAGGATCCAATGGCGGCTTGTTGGTAGGAGCTGTCGTAAATCAACGTCCTGACTTATTTGCAGCGGCAGTACCTCAGGTCGGCGTGATGGATATGTTGCGTTATCATTTATTTACAATTGGTTGGAACTGGGCGAGCGACTACGGAACAAGCGAAGATAACAAGGAGATGTTTGAAGCGCTTTACGCATATTCGCCATTACATAACATTCAAAATGATGTGAATTATCCCGCTATCATGGTGACGACAGCAGACCACGACGACCGCGTTGTTCCAGCACACTCTTTCAAATATGCAGCAGCATTACAGGCGGCTCAGACAGGCGACAATCCTAAGATCATCAGAATAGACAGCAAGGCAGGACACGGCGCAGGGAAACCAATATCTAAAGTCATCGAAGAACAAGCCGACGTCTATTCGTTTATAATGTACAATGTGAGATAGTAAGATACTAAGATGCTAAGATACTAAGAATACATAGTAACTCAGTAACTTAGCAACTCAGTAACTTAGCAACTCAGTAACTCAGTAACTCAGTAACTTAGCAACTCAACAACTTAAAAAAAATGACCATAACATCAAATTCTGGATTGATACTCGAAGGTGGAGGCATGAGGGGTGTCTTCACCTCTGGAGTCTTAGATTGTCTCATGGACAGAGGCATCAGGTTCCCTTATACCATAGGCGTCAGCGCTGGCGCTTGTAATGGCTTGTCATACATCTCACGACAGAGAGGAAGAGCTAAGTTCAGCAACATCGACCTTCTCGACAAATATCATTACATAGGGATAAAACATCTCTTGAAAAAAGGTAACATCATGGATTTCGACCTGCTGTTTCATAAATTTCCTAATGAGATAATACCTTACGATTATGAGATGTTAGCTAAGACAGAGCAGCGTTTCGAGATGGTGACAACAAGTTGTAAGACTGGAAAGGCATGTTATTACGAAGAGACAAAAAATCCAGAGAGGGTCATTGATATTGTGAAGGCATCGAGCAGCTTGCCTTTCGTCTGCCCGATTGCATATGTCGATGGAGAGCCCATGTTAGATGGCGGCATAGCAGATTCCATTCCTATTATGAGAGCGAGAGAATTAGGCTACGACAACAATGTGGTGGTACTCACTCGCAACAAAGGCTACAGAAAAACAGAGAAAGACATGAAATATGTTTCTCTGTTTTATAAAGAATATCCAGCGATGCAGGAAGCCATCAGAAATCGTAATAAGATGTATAACGAGCAGATTTCCATGATAGAAGCTATGGAAGAACGAGGCGAGATTATCGTCATTCGTCCTCTGAAACCTATCGAAGTAGATAGAATGGAACGCGACAGTAAAAAACTTCTGGCGTTGTATGAAGAAGGATATGAAGTAGCATCGCAAACCCTAAAACCCTAAAACCCGTCCCCGTCCCCGTTCCCATCAAACCGCTTCTACCATCAGCATTTCTTCAATGTCTTTCTCCATTCTACTTGGCTTGACAGTTGGTGCATAACGTTTTATCTTATCGCCATCAGAAGAGATGAGAAACTTCGTGAAATTCCATTTAATATCTTCACCTAAGATATTCTTCGTCTTCTCCTTCAGAAATTGATATATAGGCGAAGCATTCTTGCCGTTGACATCTATCTTCTTCATCATCTGAAATGTGACACCATAGTTGACTTGGCAGAAATTACTTATCTCCTCATCGCTGCCTGGATCTTGACTCGCAAACTGATTACAAGGAAAACCTAAGATGACAAGACCTTTGTCCTTATACTTTTGGTTCAGTTCTTCGAGACCAGCAAATTGTGGAGTGAAACCGCATTTGCTCGCAGTGTTGACAATCAGCAAAACCTTACCTTTAAATTGCTTGAAATCTAACTCCTTACCATCAGAAGTCAAAGCCTTGAAGTCATAAATCGTAGTCATAATATTTATATTTTTTACTTGATGTTTTTTTTGATAAATAAAAAAATAAGTTGATAAATTGTTCATGCTTATTTTATTATTTTTGTACGACACTAAAAATTATTACATATGAGAATCAGCGGACAGATAGTAGATGTAGTCAACTCACGCATCTTCAACGGAACAATAGAAATTGAAAATGGTAAAATATTAAATATCATCGAAGAAAGTCAGTGTCAATGTCCGAGTCAATGTCAAAGTCAGATCATACTACCTGGATTTGTTGACTCTCATGTTCATATAGAGAGTTCGTTGTTGGTTCCCACTGAGTTTGCTCGTCTCGCTGTGGCTCATGGCAGCGTCGCTTCCGTCAGCGACCCTCATGAGATTGCTAATGTTCTTGGCATTGATGGCGTGAGATATATGATTGAGGTAGGAAAGAAATCGCCTTTCAAGTTTTACTTCGGCGCTCCAAGTTGCGTGCCTGCTACTTGTTTCGAGACTTCTGGTGCGACATTAAACTCCAATGACATAGAAGAACTTATGTCATCTGCCGACATAAAATATCTCGGTGAGATGATGAATTATCCTGGCGTTATATTTAACGATGATGAAGTCATGAAGAAGATAGAGTCTGCTCATCATCACAACAAACCTATCGATGGTCACGCTCCTCTTCTCAGCGGCGATGATCTCAAGAAATATTGTGCATCAGGCATTTCTACCGACCATGAATGTTCTTCTGTAGAAGAAGCAATGGAGAAAATCTCTCTCGGAATGAAGATACAGATTCGTGAAGGTAGCGCTGCAAATAACTTCGACAACCTCATCTCCATAATAAAAGATTATCCTGACAGCGTGATGTTCTGCACCGATGACGCTCACCCTCATGAACTGATAAAATCGCATATCAACGGATTGATAAAGAGAGCTATCTATTTAGGATATAATCCTTTAGATGTGATAAAAGCCGCTACTCTTAATCCTGTCAGACATTATAATCTCGAAGTGGGTCTTCTTCAAAAGAACGATCCAGCCGACTTTGTTGTCATAGATAACTTCAATGATTTCAATATCTTAAAGACTTATATCAATGGAGAGTTAGTCGCAGAAAATGGAAAGTCTTTGTTGCCAGATGTTACAGTCGATGCTATAAATAATTTCGTTGCAGAAAAAGTGACTGCAGATGATTTCAAAGTCATTGATGAAGGTAAAGACATAAATATAATAGGCGTCATCAACGGAGAGCTTCTTACGGAGAAGATCATTGCTAAGACACAGAGTCACAAAGTTCAAAGTTCTTCGTTTAATTTAGTCAGCGATATTGAGAATGACATCTTGAAGATTGCGGTCATCAATCGTTACGAGAAGAAGAAGCCTGCTGTTGCTTTCATCAAAGGCATTGGGCTGAAGAGAGGCGCTCTTGCTTCGAGTGTGGCTCACGACAGCCATAATATCATCGTGATAGGATGCGACGACGAGTCGATGGCAAAGGCTGCTAACATGATAATAGAAAATAAAGGAGGCTTTGCTGTTTGTTCCGATGAAATAAAAAAATGTCTGCCCCTTCCCGTGGCTGGCATCATGACAAATGACGATGCTTTTAAAGTCGCTAACGATTACTTAGAAATCAGAGACTTGGCAAAGAGTCTCGGCTCGCCGCTCAGCGATCCATTCATGACGATGGAGTTTATGGCGTTGTTGGTGATACCCAAACTTAAACTCAGCGACAAAGGACTCTTCGACTGCGAGAAATTTGAACTTATCCCGTTGTTTCGATAAGACACCGAGTCTCCAAGTCCCCAAGTCCCCAAGTAGAGACGCATCAATGATACCTGCATAATAAATACACATTGATACGTCTCGCAAAACCAACAGCTGATAGCTAAAGGCTAATGGCTAACAGCCTCAAAACCTCCAGGTCTCTTCTAAGTCGATGTCCCAATTTGCTTTGACATCGAAGACGTCTTTGTGGTAATAAACGGCTTCCGGAAGTTGTTTCTTTCCGTAATCGCCTGGCGACCAACGACCATTAGCATCGTTATCTAAAGTAGCTTTCAGCTTATATTTCTTTGGAGTGAGATACTTAAAGGCCACTTTCGTTGTTTCTTTAATTATCTGTCGCTCAAGCATCTTATCTTTCTCATCTAAGAGTTCTACTATAACTTGAGGAACGTTGTTTGGCTTTTCTACTGTGACAAAGATATTTCCATATTCGGAGAGAGCAGGCACTTTAAATGAGAGCTCTGTGGTGTCGTTCGTCATACCTTTGAAACTGTAAAAGACCGAGTCAGGTATAACGATTTTATAGGATTGTTCTGGCTCGAATGTCTTGTCAAGTTTATACTTCAACCCGAAAGAATCAATCTTGCTAAAATGCAAATCGTTGATTGTAGTATCTTTACCCACGATATACCAAGAAGTGTCACGCATCCTAATATCCACAACAGGCTCTTTAAACGACAATATCAGATTTTGTTCAGGTTTCAGCTTACCTCCATTGATGTTTGTCGTGATATTCAACGATTTAACCTCAACTTCTTTCTTTCTTCTGCGACTATCCACCTTACGAGGTTTAAGACTCATCGTAGAAGTATCGTGGATTAATGTGTCGTATTTAATTGTTAAAAACAGGCTATCTTTGTTAGGCGTAAAATACCAAAGAATAGTATCGTAATTTATTGAATGAGTAGGATATATTGCAAAGGTGTCTGGCAAAGACTCAAGGACTTCAATTTTAACATCCTGAGCTGGATAACTGAAAGCGAAGCGCATCATACCATCTTCAACTATTTCTTTCTTAAGCAATCGCTGAATAGAGTCTTCTTCGAGAAATGAATATAAAGTATATGAGATATTATCCTTAACTTCTTGTCTTGCAGTATCATTTAAAATCGAATCATTGACGATAGAATCATTGTTAGCTGTTAACTGTAAATTGTTAATTGCAAAAGGTTTCACTAGGCTATCGAGGAAAGCGATGTCTTCATTAGGCAAGTCGAATCTGAGGTTAGAGTTCCCATCTTTCAAAGCAAATATCAGATAATCATCATCTTTAAGACCAGAGAATTTAAACTTACCATCTTTATCACTTTTTGTCACATAGTTAGGTCTCACGAGGAAAGGAAGAGAGTCTAAACTTATCGTGTCATTATCATCAGAATAAAGCATCACGAAGAAATCGGCAGAAGGTTTATGGTCGATGGCTTGAAGCAGTTTTCCTTCCAACATCAAAGTGTCGATATTTTCACCTGTTGAAAAGACGAAGGAATAATCTTTAAACACGTTGCCTTCATGAAGGTCTTTTATAGCTTCGCCGAAGTTGATAGAATATGTTGTCTCTGTTTTTAACGGCTCTTTGAATTTTATTATCAACGACTTACCACTGAGTTTATAGTCGGGAGTTTTTTCGAGAGGAGGTGATATGAGAATGTTATTATTCGGATTGTTAAGTGTGACATACTCATCGAAAGTGATATGTATCTCTTTGCTATAGAAATCAGTTGATTGATTGGCAGGTGACGACTGCAAGACGATGGGTGGCACTATGTCTTTGTCACCTCCCGAAGGAGAAACGACATTAGCGCATCGGGTGAAGCTCAGCATCAATATGAATGCGAGTAAGTTAAATATATATCGTGAAAGTTTCTTCATAATGCAAAGATAGAAAAAAAAGTCAACGAGACAACAAGTCAACGAGACAAGGAGTTATTGTAATTTCTCAAAAGTAAATCCTCTATTATGATAGTATTCAAGTAATTTTTCTAAAACAGGTATCATGTTTTTCTCAGCTTTCTCGCTGTCGTGCAAGACTATGATACTTCCGTCTTTGGTTCTTCTTATCACATTTTTGTAGCACTCTTCTGGAGACAACGACTTATCCCAATCATATGCTATGACGCTCCAAGCGACGAGTTTATAATGTTTTTTTAACACCCTTATCTGAGAAGTTTTTATTCTTCCATGCGGTGGACGCATCAGTGGCGATTTGATTAATTCATCAGCTTTATCAACAGAAGTTATATAATCACGTGTTTTTGTGTTCCAACCTTTCTCATGATTATAAGTATGATTTCCAACTGAATGACCTTCATCTACAATCATTCTGAAAGTATCTTTATATTTTTTCACATTATTACCTACGCAAAAGAATGTAGCCTTAGCGTTAAATTTATTTAACAGTTCCAAGACCTGAGGCGTTATTGTCGGGTGAGGACCGTCGTCGAAGGTGAGATATATTTTCTTCTCACCCTCAGGCATTTTCCAGAGAAGAGAAGGGTAAAAAATTCTCACTAAATATGGAGTTGTAAAGAGTCTCATAATAAAAGCAAAAATACATAAATTTTTCATTAAAAATAATTACCTTTGCATCTCAAAATTTTATAAAAATATTTATCATGAAGAAACTTATTTTAATTCGTCACGGTGAAAGTGAATGGAATAAATTAAACCTCTTTACAGGTTGGACAGATGTTGATTTAAGTCCTAAAGGTTTGGAAGAAGCATACGAAGCTGGCAAGCTTTTGAAACAAGAAAACTACAAGCCAGAGTTATGTTTCACATCATATCTCAAGAGAGCTGTCAAGACTTTGAACAACGTTCTTGATGCTATGAACATGGATTGGCTTCCTGTACAAAAGAGCTGGAGATTGAATGAGAAGAGCTACGGTGCTATCCAAGGATTGAACAAAGCCGACACCGCTGCTAAATATGGCGACGAGCAAGTGTTAGTATGGCGTCGTTCTTTCGACGTTCAGCCACCTGCATTAGAGATGAACGACCCTAAGAGCCCAAGAATGGATCCTCGTTATGCAGAGCTCACCGACGAACAGATTCCTTTGACAGAGTCGTTGAAAGACACCATAGAACGTCTCATGCCTTATTACAACGACGTTATCCTCAAAGCTTTTGAAAACCACGATCAAGTTATGGTTGTAGCTCATGGTAATTCATTGAGAGGCATAGTGAAAGAATTGCGTGGCATGACAAACGAGGAGATAATCAAATTCAACATCCCAACAGCAGTTCCTTATGTATTTGAATTTGACGACAATATGAATTTACAAAATCATTTCTTCCTTGGTGATCAAGAAGAGATAAAACGTAAGATGGAAAGCGTTGCTAATCAAGGAAAAGCTAAGTAA
The DNA here is from genome assembly GCA_015061295.1 of Lentimicrobiaceae bacterium. GTDB lineage: Bacteria > Bacteroidota > Bacteroidia > Bacteroidales > F082 > Limimorpha. The sequence continues at coordinate 18,989 of SUWU01000020.1, read as the reverse complement.
GTTAATAGTTGATAGTTAATAGTTAAGAATTTATTGACAATGGGAAATCGTTGGGTAGTACCAGACATACATGGATGCTTGAACACTTTAAAGTCATTGATAGAAAATCGCATCAACTTATCTAAGTCGGATGCCATATATTTCTTAGGCGACTATATCGACAGAGGTCCCGACAGCAAAGGTGTCATCGATTATATCATGAGTCTGCAGAATGCAGGTTATGAGATACATTGTCTCAGAGGCAACCACGAAGACTATTGTCTGAGAGCATGGGAAGCTGACAAGAAACGTTTTATGTTTCGCAGCAACATTGAGAAGGACTGGAGAAAAAATGGTGCTTCAAGCACTCTCGACAGTTTCGGCGTCAAGCGTCCTCGTGATATAGATGAGAAATATATCAATTGGATTAAAAAGACCGAATATTATATCGAGTTAGATGATTGTATCTTGGTACATGCTGGCATGAACTTTAACATCAGTAATCCCTTTGAAGACACCTCAAGCATGATGTGGATAAGAAACTTTAAAGTCGATCCTAACAAAGTAGGAGGTAAAAAGGTGATACATGGCCATGTCCCCGTCGAGATGTCGCTCATAGATCTCTTTGTACAGTCGGAAGGATATAACTTCTTGGCTCTCGACAACGGGATATATTATAAGAACAAAGACGGATTCGGTAACCTGTTGGCTTATAACCTCGACACCAAAGAAATAGCTATCCAATATAACATAGATTTGGAATTTTAATGAAAACACCTTTCGTCAATATTCACACACATCACATCAACAATATTGATAACGAAGGTTTCATTGAGATAAGAAACATCAATGTTGACAACTACGTCAATATTGATGTTTCTTCTTTTTATAGCATCGGGATGCATCCATGGGATATAGAGGCACATAATCTTGAAGAATATCAAGAATTTATAAAAAGAAACATCAACGATAAAAAACTCCTCGCATTAGGAGAATGCGGATTGGATAGAGCTATCTCCACCGACTTTGAAAGACAAAAAAGAATCTTCATAAAACATATAGAGATGTCGGAACAATATCGCAAGCCATTGATAATACATGCTGTAAGAACATATCCCGACATCATAGCGACGAGGAAAGAAACAAAGGCTACAATGCCATGGATAATACATGGATTTCAAGGTAATGAACAATCTGTGGAACAACTGCTTCGTCATGAAATCTACTTCTCTCTCGGCGATGTCTTATTTAAAAATCCCGACAAGACAAAGAGACTCCTTAACATAATACCGAAGGAACGACTCTTTCTTGAGACAGACGACAGCAAGACAGACATTATAGAAATGTATGATAAAACTACTTCATTGATATCCGTTGATATTGATGAGTTAAAGACTATTATTTTTAATAATTTCATAAAAGTTTTTGGTGATATATGGAATGGTATTCAAGGACACAATTGTTAGTTGGAGAAGAAGGTGTCAACAAGTTAAGAAACTCACATGTTCTCGTGGTGGGATTAGGAGGTGTTGGAGCTTATGCTGCTGAGCAGCTGGCACGTGCTGGTATAGGCAAAATGACTATCATCGACAGCGACACTGTCAATATCACCAACAAGAACAGACAACTTCTTGCACTCGACAGCACCATTGGAAGAGCGAAAGTAGATGTCATGGCAGAACGTATCCGCGACATAAACCCCGATGTGGAAGTCGTCGCCATAAATCAGTATCTTAAAGATCAGCCTATCATAGATCTTATGGAACAACCTTTCGACTTCGTTGTCGATGCCATCGACACCTTAGCACCTAAAGTCTTCCTTTTATATTATGCTGTTCAGAACAAACAAAATATTGTCAGCTGCATGGGAGCAGGAGGTAAGTTCAACCCAGAAATGATACAGATCGCCGACATTTCGAAGTCGTATAACTGTAGATTGGCTTTTTATATAAGAAAAAGACTTCATCGTCTTGGAGTACGCGAAGGCATCACTGTTGTCTTCTCACCTGAGAAAGTGGCCGACAAGGCTGTGACAGTGGAAGAAGAACAGACCGACAACAAAGTAGCTACTGTTGGAACAATATCATATATGCCTGCTATATTCGGTTGCTTCTGCGCCTCCCATGTCATCAACAGCATATTAGCCCGTGACTAAGAAGACGTAGTCATCTTTAGCATTGACTTTCTTCTCTATCGCAGAGATGAAGAAAGTCCTACGCGTGGTATTATCTAACAACTCTTTTGCTTTACCGAAGTCGCCAAGTTGACGATAGATCTCTATAATATCGAGACTTGTGCTTTCATACTCCTCATCATCGGGAGTATAACGACGTTCTAAGAGGAACACCAAACGATAGAGGTTCTCCATAAAATCATGATGATACATAGTGAACAACGTCAATCCCTTCATCAATTTCTCCCTATTTCTCTTCCATACTTTGAAACTCATCTCCTTAGAGATGTAATAGTGAATATCTGCCAAGTATTTATTTCTTATCAAATCGTTGTAAGCCCACCAAATCATACGGCGAAAATATATCTCTTGGTCGATGCCATAATCCGATTTCTGAAGAAAATGTTTATAATGATTGACGAGAGCTAAACGACCTTCGTTGCTTTCAAAATGTATCCCATAAAAACGCCAGCTGTTCCAAGTGTAATATGTCTCTTCTGGCTTCTCTCTTGTTATGATAGGCTCCTTATATTCTTCAATCCACGACCAATGATTACAGGCAGGACATATTATCATCTTCTGATTCTCAGTGATATAACCATCATTAAGTATCTTACCATCAGAATATAATATCGACTGATTAACCATCGATGATATGAGGAGATGTCCTTCCATCCAAGAGTGACATCGTGGACATTGTATATAGAAAGTATCGAATTTTATCATGACATTATATTATTTTCTTCCGAAGTCAGCGGGGATCTCTCCCCATATATCTGTCCTCCATTTGTATATCGGCACTCTGAAGCTATTCTCTTTAAGCCACTTCTCAGCACGTCGTATAACCTCAAAGAGATATTTGTTCTTCTCATTCTCCACCAATTTCGTCTTACACACTCCTTCCCTAACCCACTTCTGCGCATTAAGAGAGTCGGAATATATTGGAAAAGAGATTTTCTTCTTTTGTTGCCATGCAAGACAATGAACAATGGCAAGGAACTCACCTATGTTGTTGGTGCCTCCTTCAAAGACAGGGCTCTTAAAAAGATGTGTCTTTGTCTCAACAAAAACACCTTGATATTCCACCTTGCCAGGATTACCAGAACAGGCTGCATCAACAGCGATACTCTGACCTATTGGCTGTTGGCTATTGGCTGTTGGCTGTTGGCTGTTAGCTATTGGCTTTTGGCTTGCTTCATATCCATTTCTAAAAGCATCTTCTGCGCTTGCCCTGTCGGGAAACGATTTATATTGAGCCCCTTTGAAACCTTCTATCTGCATCTTGCAAGAGTCCCAATCGCTGTAAACACCGACATTTCGGCCATTCCAAACTACGTAAAATTTACCTTTTGCCATGATGCAAAAGTAATAAAGATTTTAAATCATTATCAGCAAGATTATTTTTTTTGAAAAAATTAATATTTCATTTGCAATTATGTTGATAAATTTTGTAGAATTGCATATCTTTTTTAATTATGTGCTGATACGACATGAAGAAATATATTTTGTTTTTTATTTTCTCAATTCTACTGACTAACAACAATATCTATTGTAATGATATTAATGTCGTAGAGGAAGAGATAGAAACTGTTGAGGAGAAGTTTAATGCGGGAGAACTTATCTTTGATCACATCCTCGACTCATACGATTGGCATATATGTACATGGAAAGGCAGACACATCTCCATATATCTTCCGATAATAGTAGTCAGTGAAGGGGAATTATATTGTTTCTCTTCGCGTCATCTTCATCATGGGCATCATCATGTTAAAGACAGACAAGGTAATGATGTATGTTTTGCCATTGCTGAAGAAGGCAGATACGAGGGCAAGGTTGTTAGGATGATGGACGATGGCACGATGCTCAAACCTTTCGACATATCCATCACCAAGACTGTCTGTGGGATATTTATCTCATGCAGTCTTCTTGTGATAGTCTTCCTTCTTGTAGCGAGAGGCTACCGTCAAAGAGAAGAGAAAGCACCAAAAGGCATTCAAGCTCTCCTCGAACCTCTTATCATATTTGTGCGCGACGATATAGCAAAGACCAACATAGGCAAAGATTATGAGAAATACCTTCCGTATCTCTTGACGGTGTTTTTCTTTATATTTTTTAACAACCTCTTAGGATTGATACCATTCTTTCCTTTTGGAGCTAACATCACAGGTAACATAGCAGTCACTGCCGTACTTGCTTTATTTACTTTCTTCATCACTAACATCACTGGAAAGAGACATTATTACAAAGACATCTTCAACACGCCGGGAGTGCCGTGGTGGCTCAAGGTGCCGTTGCCGTTGATGCCTATTATAGAGGTCGTAGGCTGTTTCATCAAGCCTTTTGTCTTGGCTGTTCGTTTGTTTGCTAATATCACCGCTGGACATATCGTTGTACTTGGGTTTATATGTATGATATTTATCTTAGGAGAGATGAGCGCAGCCGCAGGCGGAGCGATGTCGGTGTTATCGTTGTTGTTAGCAGTATTCGCCGATGTGTTGGAAGTGCTTGTCGCTTACATCCAAGCATATGTGTTTACGCTGTTGTCGGCAATATATTTTGGAATGGCAGCGAAGGAAGAACATTGAAATGTATAATGTACAATGTATAATGAGGGATGAATGGTTTAATTGTAAATTGAAATAAACTTTAACAAAAATTATAAGTTATGACATCATTATTGGTATTATTACAAGATGTAGTTCAGGCAGCTGTTGACTTAGCTCCTTTGGCAAAATTAGGTGCTGCTTTAGCAGCAAGTATCGTGACTATCGGTGCTGGTTTAGGTATCAGTAGAATCGGTAGCTCAGCGTTAGAATCGACAGCACGTCAGCCTGAGATCGCAGGTAACGCACAAACAAGTATGATTATCTCGGCCGCTTTGATAGAAGGCGTGTCGTTCTTCGCATTGGTTGTGTGCCTGCTTATCGCACTCTAAAAAGTGTAACGATTTCGTTGTTGCAGCGGTTGGCTGCAACAACGAAAACCTAAATTGTTAACTATAAACTGTTAATTGTAAATTTATATATGGAGCTCATAACCCCCGATTTCGGTCTTTTGTTCTGGATGACTCTCGCATTCGGAATAGTGTTCTTCGTCTTGGCTAAATTCGCTTTTCCCGTCATAAATAAAATGCTTAAAAAACGTGAGGAAGAGATAAACACAGCCCTTGAATTGGCGGAGAAGACTCATAAAGAAATGGAACAGCTACAAGCTGACAACGAGATACTCCTCGCTCAGGCTCGAGAAGAACGCGAGAAAATTCTATACGAAGCACGTCAACTATATGATAGCTTCATAGAGGAAGCTAAGGTGAAGGCTAATGAAGAGAAAGAACGTATCATAAAGAGTGCTAAAGAAAGTATAGAACACGAGAGAATGGCTGCTACAACAGAGATTAAAAATCAGATAGCCGACATCTCAATAAAAATAGCTGAGAAGATACTCGAGAAAAAACTCGACTCCGATAAAGAACAACTCGACTATATAAACGACATTCTTCAAGATATTGAAGGAAAAAATAATTTATAAAAATGAAATTCACCATCATAGTCGCGCGTTATGCCAAAGCTCTCTTAGATGCTGCTGTCGATAATAATACTGTCGATAAAACTCTTGAAGAGCTGAAATTTGTCAACGACACCATAGAAGGTAGCAAAGAGTTGTCGTCATTACTATCGCAACCTTTTGTCTCAAACTCTCGTAAGATAAAGATATTTGAGAAACTTTTCAAAGATAAGGTGTCATCGTTAACACTCAATTTCATGCGACTTATGATAGACAAAAATCGTGAGACAGCACTCCTCGACATATACGACAAGTTCTATGAGTTATATCTCGAATACAAGAAGATAGCGATAGTGACGATAACATCTGCGGTGGCATTAGACGATGTCACCCAACAAAGAATGGTAAATATCATAAGACATAAGATTGAAGATGACTTTGTCGTGAAGATTAATAATGTCATCGACAGAGACATCATCGGAGGTTTCATCGTTAATTACAAAGACTTTCATTACGATGCGAGTGTCAAAGGTAGTATCAAGCGTCTGCATGATGTCTTCAGTGAGAATTTATTTGTTAAAGGTTTTTAAGAATAATTAAAGAAATATAAGATGGAAAATATCAAACCAGCTGAGATTTCAGCTATATTACTTGAAGAACTCACCAATTTTGACAGAAGTGGGGAGTTAGACACCAAAGGCTCTGTGTTACAGATCGGCGATGGCGTTGCTCGTGTTTATGGTATGAGAGACGTAGAAGCTGGTGAGTTGGTGGAGTTTGAGAAGACGGGTATCATGGGTATCGCTCTTAACTTAGAGCAAGACAATGTAGGTGTCGTCTTGTTGGATGATGCTGGCGACATTAAAGAAGGCGACATGGTGAGATGTACTCATCGTATCGCTTCTATCAAGGTAGGCGAAGGTATGCTCGGTCGTGTCGTCAACACTCTCGGCTACCCTATCGATGGCAAAGGTGTCATCACAGGAGAGACCTATGATATGCCTCTCGAACGTAAGGCTCCTGGTGTTATCTTCCGTCAGCCTGTCAGCGAGCCATTACAGACAGGTATCAAAGCCATCGATGCGATGATACCTATCGGAAGAGGACAACGTGAGCTCATTATCGGTGACCGTCAGACAGGTAAGACTACGATAGCCATCGACACCATATTAAATCAGAAAGAGTTTTACGACAAAGGAGAGCCTGTCTATTGTATATATGTTGCTGTCGGGCAAAAAGGCTCTACCATCGCTAATATCGTTCAGACTTTAGAAGATAATGGCGCTCTTCCTTATACCGTTGTCGTTGCTGCCACAGCATCCGATGCCGCCGCTATGCAGTACTACGCTCCTTTCGCTGGTGCTGCCATAGGAGAATATTTCCGCGACACTGGACGTCCCGCTTTAGTAGTTTATGATGACCTCTCTAAACAAGCCGTAGCATACCGCGAGGTATCGTTGCTGTTACGTCGTCCACCAGGACGTGAGGCTTATCCTGGCGATGTCTTCTATCTTCACTCAAGATTGTTAGAACGCGCTGCTAAAATCATCAACTCAGATAAGATAGCAAGAAACATGAACGACCTCCCAGAATGCCTCAAAGACAAAGTGAAAGGAGGCGGCTCGCTCACAGCGTTGCCTATCATTGAGACACAAGCTGGCGACGTGTCGGCATACATCCCTACCAACGTAATATCCATCACCGACGGACAGATATTCTTAGAGACTAACCTCTTCAACTCAGGCATCCGCCCAGCTATCAACGTAGGTATCTCGGTGTCGCGTGTAGGTGGCAAGGCTCAGATCAAATCGATGAAGAAGGTGGCAGGAACGCTTAAGATTGACCAGGCACAATTTCGTGAGTTGGAAGCCTTCTCTAAATTCGGATCCGACTTAGACGCCGCAACACAATCTATATTAGAGAAAGGACGTCGTAACGTGCAGATGCTCATACAACCTCAGTCATCGCCAATGAGAGTGGAAGAAGAAGTAGCGATGATATACTGCGGAGTTAACAACCTCATGAAAGAACTGCCGACAAATATGATAGCAGAGTTTGAGAAGAAATATCTGTTCAAACTCAACGACAGACATAAAGACATCATGAAACAAATCAAAGAGGGTTTGTTTGATGATAACATCACAAAAGTATTAAAAGAAGTAGCATCAGAAGTCGTTAACATCTTGAAGAAATAACTATGGCAAATCTCAAAGAAGTCAGAACGAGGATTGAGTCGGTAAACTCCACCAAGCAGATTACCAGCGCCATGAAGATGGTGGCAGCATCGAAGCTACGTAAGTCACAGAACGCCATCACTGCACTTCAGCCTTACGCCGAGAAAATGGAGGAGATAATGATGAGAGTGAGTGAGACACAGACACTGACACAGACACAGACGAGTGGCAGAACTCTGATAATTCCCGTTTCATCTAACAAAGGACTTTGTGGGGTGTTTAATGCCAACGTCATTCGCGCTACAATAAATCACTTACAAGAAGAATATAAGGAATTGCTTGATAGCGACAAGGTTGATATTCTATGTGTAGGCTCTAAGGTGGAAGAGTCGTTGAAATTCAAGAAATATCCTGTCATAGGCAATGAGAATGAACTGCTCGACAATCTGACTTATAATAATGTCATTCCTTTTGCCGAGAAATTGATGAGAGATTTTGAAGATAAGAAATATGATAAAATAGTTTTTATCTATAACCAATTCAAGAATGCCGCGACACAGATCTTAGTCACAGAACAGTTTCTGCCGATTATGAGACAACAGGACAATGGCCAACAGCCAACAGCCCAAAAGTCAGAGTCGGACTACATCTTCCAACCCAATAGAGAAGACATTATAGACGAGATGATACCTAAGTCGTTGAAGTTGAAAGTATATAAGATATTATTAAACAGCTATACTTCGGAGCAGGGAGCTCGCATGATATCTATGACACAAGCCACCGACAACGCCACTGAGTTGTTAAAAGAACTTAACTTAACATACAACAAAGCTCGTCAGAGTGCCATCACCAACGAGCTTGTAGAGATTGTCAGCGGAGCCGAAGCCTTGAAAGGATAAGACTCTTTGGAGACACAAAGCAGAGACGCATCAATGATACCTGCATAATAAATACACATTGACACGTCTCGCAAAGCCAACAGCTAATGGCTAAAAAAAAGTCGGTTCCTTTGAAAGGAACCGACTTTTTTGTGATATATGTTATCGAGAATGTTATCTGATAACGAGTTTCTTTGTTGTCATAGTGTTTCCTAATATCTTGACGAAATATACTCCGCTTGTGAGGTCGGAGACATCAACGGTTTTGCTGCCGCTGAAGGTGAACTTCTTCACTTCTTGTCCGTTAGCGTTAAGGATAAGAACACTCAACTTACCATCTTCATAATCGGAAGAGAATCTTACATTATTATGAGCTGGGTTAGGGAAGAACTCTACGTTATATGAAGGTATTTCCTCTATTGATGTTTCATTTTCAAACACTTCCACTTCATTACCGTATGATAGCACTTTACCTGACACTCTCAACACTGGGTTATCTGGAGCCTCACAGTTAGGGCATCCATTTTGTCCTGTCACGCAGTCAGGGTGGTTAGGGTGACATAAGTCAACATAAGTAGGATCGAACTCGTAGAAGATATTGATAGTTTCGTCTTTAATATATTCCGACAAATCGTAGTCCCATACCATCACTATTGAGCCAGGGCACCATCCAGAGCGAGTGTTGTACCATGTACCTGGTTGTGGTTGACATTCTGCTGGGTTAGGAGAACAGCCTCTCCACAGATGTTGTTCAAACTTATGTTCATTATTGATTTTCACTCCGTGAGTAGCTTCGTAGAACTCAGCTGCATTACCAGTGTTGATGGTATAGTTAGGGCTTGTGTTACTACTCCAGTTATGTCCTGATGTTATGATTTTCAGGCTTGCTGCAAGAGTTTGTTCGTTGAAGCTATAATCTACCCTTGGAACAGGTTGTAAGTTGGCATAATCGCCGAAGGCATAAGTATTGAACCATACTTCTTCAACATCGACGTATAAATATTCAGGAGTACCTTTAACCATATTGAAAGACAATGTTGGCTGATAACCGCTTCCGTCCCATGACTCGAAATAAAGTTCAAACTCTACGAGACCTTGCAATAAAGAAGTGAAGTCGGTAACATCGACATTATCCTCACATTCAATACCGAAAGGAGTTGTATAACGATAGAGTTCCATCCAATTGCCGCGATAGTCTCTTATCTTAACGCCACCTACGCGGTCGTAAGGGTCACAATCACCATTGATACAGTTATGGTCATAATAAGCTGTTATTTCGTTGAAGGCACCCACGTGTGTAGGGAAGACATATTCACCTTGTGCCGAATGTATTGTTGGTGTACATTGAAGGTCGCCGTTGAAAGCTGTCACATCGACGTTATCATATTCATTAGTGATATTAAAAGATGTTATTGCTTCTGTCACTTTACCTCCAGAGGTAGTAATCGAAGTTGTCATAGTATGTTCTCCATAACGAGAAGGAGTCCAATAGGCATAGAAGTATCCGTTTTCAGGGTCGTTAGGGAAGTCTGTTGATAACAACACTTCTTCACCGTCTATAGTACATTTCACCTCTTCAAAGAGGAGAGCGTCGGCATGTTCTATCTGAAGGCTGACATTTAATATTATAGGTTTCAAGTTAGGGAGATAAACGTTTGTAGCGTCATAAGGGCGACGTACTTTTATCTCTGGAGAGTAAGCCATAGGGTCTATCACTTCGAAGGTCTTCACCACGTCAGGAGCAGGGAGCCATGTGTCATCGCCAGCTTGAGTAGCTTTGAGTATCACTGTTCCGACCTCACCTGTGAGTGTCATAACGTTACCATCTATTGTAGCTGGACCGCTTACTATTTCGAAAGACACAGGAAGTCCTGATGTTGTTGTTGCTTCTAAGGTATAAGGAGGGTTAATGATTAACTGCTTAGGTATGTCGGCGAGAGTGATATATTGCATATTACCTTCAGGCATCTGACGGACTAAGAAATTGTCGAAACCACCAGTACCACCTTGGCAGTGGAAGAAGATAGCATCCCACATCTGATTGTCTTTATAATCTTGTGAACCAGGTGTTAGACCCATATTGACTTCTGTAACTTCAGCAAGCTGCATCCATTCGCCCCAGCTTGTTCCGTTGAAGTCTTTCACGAATACTGTCAAAGAACCAGCGCCATCGAAAGCGGAGAAGTCGAAAGACATTTTATATCTTGCCCAGTTCTCTTGTTTATAGTTTGATACTAAGATGTCGGTTCCATCAGGGAGTGTGATATTAGGGTGATTCTCGTTGCCGCTACCTGCCACTCTCAATGTCACGCCACCATCGCCTTCTGTCATACCGACGAGGATATTACCATCGCCATCAGCGTCAAGACCGACACCAGCATATGTTCCCCACCATGCAGGATACATATCAAACTCAAAATCGATGATGCCGCCATCTTGGAAATTGAAGTTGAAGTTATCTGTTGCTTTACGTGTTGCAGTTCTACCGACGCCAGGACCGCCGTAAGGATAGAAGACAGCGATACTTTCATCTGGCGACAAGAGACCACCTATAGTGTAATCTACATCAAAGTCAGGCGAGGTTCCAGCTGTTTGATAGTGTGTTGACCAGTTGTCTTGTCCATCAAGACATTTTTCTCCTGTCGAATAATTATTGAAATTAACGACATATTCGACTTGTGCGTTGATAGCTGTCAAGCACAGAATCAGTGATAATGTTAAAAATAATCTTTTCATATCGATAAAAATTTAGTTATTAATCTTCCATCCACCACACCTTAGTCTGTCGTGTATCGCCATGACTCATCTTCTTAACTTGCTCGTTGTAGTTGTCATAGTTATATGTCACTTCCGACTGTGGATATGGCAATCTATATGAGACGAGTTTCTGATGATCTGTTGTAGTAGGAGTTTTAAACGTGCGACGTGCGAGGTTCCATGCTTCATTAGGTTGACGGAACAAGTCGAGCCAACGTTGTTGATATACTATCTCAAGATATTCATCAGGGGTGAAACCGAAGTCAGGATTATTGAATGCTTGTTCATTCAAGATATTAGCCGAATGAGAATAAGCGAATGAGTATATATCTTTATCTTGCATGAGGTTTGCCAAGTCATTGTATATATACTTGTAGGTGACGTCGGTTCCGTTATATGGCAGTTGCATCCACAAAGACAATGAGTTTTCCACACCTTTGCTTATATAGTTGGTGATGTCGAAGTCAGAGCCATTCACTATGCCTCTCAATACGAGTTCTGCTTTGATGAAACACACTTCAGCTGGGCTCATCATTATCTGAGGTACGAAGACATTGTCTCTGATGAGATAGAAGTTAAATGGAGAATAGAGACATTGAGGACCTTTGAAAGTATAATTTTTATCTCTCGATGAGGAGTAAGGTGTTCCACCTTCTGTAGGTGTTGTGAGATCCTTAATCTGAGGATAAGCTCTCCATGCTCCTTCAGGATGTAATGAGTCTTTATGACTTGTATCGAAGAACACATACACTCTTGGGTCGAATATCTCATTCTCATCATTATCTGTAGGTTTCGACATCTGTGCAAAGACAGTCTCTCCCATTCTAAGGTTTCTATGTTCTCTAAACGACCATCCTTCATCGCCAATTGTTGTTCCTAAATATTGAGGCCATAGAGCGAAGCCACCATTACCGCCATAATAATAATCATCGATGACAGGTCTATCATATGCCTCTTGTAACAACGCTCCTGCAAATTCAGGATCTTTGTCATACATTCTCAAGGCGTGACGTAATATCAAGGAGTTAGCTATCTTAGCCCATTTGCCGTAATCATTATGATACATCACATCATAAGATTCCAATGAATAATACATATTACCTAACGATGTTCTGGCTGCGTTGTTATTTAAGACATTTCTTGCCCACACCAATTCATTCAACAATGTCTTATATATCGACTCTTGAGAATCGTATTTAGGTTTTCTGTTGCTCTCGGTGTTATACCAGATATAACCAGCTTCGGAATAAGGTATATCGCCGAACATATCGGTAACTTTGAAAGTCTTAAAAGCTTCTATCACTATAAGTTGAGCTCTAACTTTATCATCTATTTCATTGTCACCTGTTGTTGTACACATTTCATCTAAACGTTTGTCGATGTCGTGAATATTGGCGAGAGCTGAATAGTAGTTATTCCACACTGCATCGACACCGATGCTATAGTTACCCCAAGCCTCTGAGATAAGGGCTCCGAGTTCCGACTCAGGATAAAATATCTCGTTATTGAGATAGAACTGTTCGTCCCATGTCCATACGAGGCTACTCACTACACCGTTGAACAGAGGTCCTATGTCTGTACCTGTAGGGCTCATCGGATTTTTATTCATTTCTTCGAAGCCTTTAGTACATGAAGCCAACATCAATGATACGATAATGGCTAACGTTACGGGAGCATATTTAATATTATTCTTTTTCATAATTATTTCCTCCATCATCATTTTATTATATACCAAATCTTAATGAGAATATAAATGAGCGTGTCATTGGGAATGAACCGTATTCGAGACCTTGAGCATTACCTGTTCCTAAGGTTCCTTCTGGGTTGATATTATCTGGCAATGACTTATAGAAGTAGAACAAGTCGCGACCTGTTATAGAGATAGAAGCGTTTTGGAACACTTTAAGTTTCTTTAATATCTTTTCAGGGAAGTTGTAACTGAGTGTTAACTCACGCATTTTGATCCATGTGTTGTTCAAGATACCTGGTGTTGAGATGTAGTTGCCCCATCCGCCGAAGTTAGGCATATAATTATAATAGTAGTGCACCACTTCTTCGTTAGTTGTAGCCTCGCCAGTCTCAGGGTTGACATAGACTCCAGGGAGGACAACACCGTAGTTGCCTAAGAAGTTACCTTCTGCGTCATAGAGAGGAAGTCCATTACCTTCTCGTTCATACAATGTCTCATTGCTTTGTCCTGTCTGCATTGCGATAACGTATGATCCACAATAGATTTCACCTCCTAACTTAGCATCTATCAAGGCATATAACGAGAAGTTCTTATAACTATATTTAAAGTTGACACCGCCAGTCACTAAAGGAGCGCAGTTGCCAACAGGCACACGTTGATTTGTCTTAAGATATTCTGTTCCTTCTTCATTGATAAGTGGAATTGGGTTACCATTTTCGTCATAGAATGGACCTACAGTCTGTCCGTTAACATCCATGCTATAGACATAGTCCCAGCCGTAGATGGTACCATATTCTTCGCCTTCTTTAACAGCGATAGCTGGACCGTTGGAGCCCCACACTTCAGAGAGTATATACATATCTGCGCCGCCTAAATCAACGATGCGGTTAGTATTTCTAGCGAGGTTCAATCCTATTTGGAGATAGCTATCTGACTTTTGGAACACGTTATAGTTCATGATAGCCTCTATACCTTTGTTGGTTACAATACCTGTGTTGATACGAGCACTTGATGCACCTGACGACACTGCCATAGGAGAAGCAAGGATCTGATCCCAAGAATAGATGTCGTAATATGTGACATCCATGTTAAATTTATCCCATAATCCGATGTCGATACCTACTTCAAAGGCACGTTGACGTTGAGGCTTCAGTTGTATAGGTGGCACCTGTGTTGGCAGAGTGGCTGTCAACTGACCACCGAAAGATCCTGTGTTATATGTGAAGTCTAACTGATATGGATTGTCGTCACTTGCTGTCATAGCAGCAGAACCTCTTAACTTCAAGAAGCTGATAAAGCCCCAGTTGATTTTCAAAGCCTCAGTAGCTATGAAACTCACTGTAGCTGATGGATAGAAGTAGCTGTTGTTATTCATAGGCAATGTCGATGACCAGTCGTTTCTTCCTGTGAAGTCCATGAAGAGCCAATTTCTGTATGACACATTCAAGAAGCCATACAACGAGTTGACTTGTTTCTCATATCTCGATTCATCAGGGAGCATATTAGTAGTGAGAGGATTAGCTGCACCGCTGAGATAATTTTTGAAGGTATATAATCCAGCGTAAGCCCATTGTCCTGTACCTGCCCATAAACCGTACATATTTCTGTAATAACGTTCACCACCTAATGAGAAACGCACGTTGAAATTAGAACCGAAGATATAATCTTTATGAGCTGTCAAAAGGAAGTCGGCATCTAAGGTATAATCTCTTGAGAGATTTTGTTTGTAGTAACCACCTGTCATGCCATCAGGAGCTGTAGGTTTGTTCTTTGTCTCAAATTGGTCTAAGGAGAAATCAAGAGCTGCTTTACCAGCCAATGTCAACCAATCGGTAATGTCGTAGGTGAGACGTAAAGAACCGTAAGCCTTATCGCGGTCGAGAGTAGTGTTATTATTATAGAATGTCCAGAAAGTATTATAATTGATATATTGGAATGGATAGTTACCCCACTCTATCATGGAGCCATCAGGATTTTCGTATAATGACGACTCTATACCTTGCCAGCTTCTTGGCCAGCTATAAAGAAGGCCTTTGTTGAAGTTACTATATGACTCACCGAGAACAGGTGAGTTAAGACGATGATAATCTAAGTAAGTGAAAGAGACATCAGCTTTGATCTTTTCAGAGATATTCAACAAGGAACCTACGTTGAATGTCGTTTGTCTGAGGTTACAGTTATCTATGATAGCATCTGAGCGGTCATCGGTGACAGACACTCTGATAGAACCGAAGTCTCCTGCATTTTGGAATGAGATATTATTTGTGAACGAGTGAGAGTTCTTATATAACATGCTGAGGTTGTCTGGTTGAGGAGAATAATATCTCATAGTGCTATCCCACCATAACATATGTGTTCCATCCATGACAGGACCCCACGAGACTGCGCCACCATAGTAACCGAAAGTAGTGTTAGTAGGCTCACCTTCAGGACCGTTATCAGTGTTATAGTTACCACTATATATGTAGTTACCATTCTCATCTTGTGTCAAAGTCGGTGTCATAAAAGAGACCGGACCTCCAGCGCCGTACTTATTCTGAACATCACGATAGCCATAAGGTGTTGTCAACTTATATGTTGATGAGAAATTGATACCGAGACCTTTTTGTTTCTTACCTTTTTTCGTTGTGATGAGAACGACACCGTTACCACCGCGTGAACCGTAGAGAGCAGCAGCAGTAGGTCCTTTCAAGATGTTGAGGTCTTCAATATCTTCTTGGTTGATATTGTTAAGAGCTGTTCCCCAGTCTTGTCCTCCGTCCCAACCGGTAACACCACCTTCGTTAGTCATCGGCACACCATCAACGACGATGAGCGGCTGGTTATCACCGAAGATACTGTTATTACCACGGATAACGATACGTGACGAGCCACCAGACACACCGTCGCTTGTGATAATCTGCACACCAGCAGCACGACCACTCAACGAGTTTATAACATTATCACTTCCCGAACGTGTCAAGTCAGCACCGCTGATGTCCTCAGTAGCGTAACCCAACTCTCTTTTCTGACGCTTGATACCTAACGCTGTGACAACGACATTATCAAGCATCTTAGCATCAGTACTCATGACGACATCTATCTTAGTCTTACCTTTGACTGCAATATGTTGTGTCTGATAGCCAACATAGGAGAAAGATAATGTGTCGTTAGTGTTCACCTTAATGGTATAATCACCGTCGATGCCGGTAATAGTACCATTGGTAGTTCCCTTAACTAAAATTGTAACACCTGGTAATCCATATCCATCTTCAGAAGATGTAACTATACCGGATACATTGAAATCCTGAGCTTTCAAGGTAAAAATAAACCCGAAAGAAAGGATTAAGAAAAAGTAAACCTTCCTCATATCTGATAATTTTAATTTCGAAAATAAAACTACGCAAAAATATGATTTTTTATCATACAAATCAATTTAAATATTTATACTTTTGTAAAAGTTTTTCAAAAAAAAATTATGGCAAAAGTCAAGACTGTATTTTATTGTAAAGAATGTGGTAATGAATCGCCTAAATGGATTGGTCATTGCCCTGGTTGTGGTGCGTGGAATAGTTATGTGGAAGAAAGCGTTGTTGTCGGTAAAGACAATAAATCTGTCAAGAAATCTATCACTGGTGAGACGAAGTCGAAGCCTATTCCTGTCAGAGAGGTAAGTAACGTCAAGGAAGCTCGTCTCGACTTATGTTATAACGAGTTAAACAGAGTTTTAGGTGGCGGTCTTGTATCAGGTTCTCTCGTCTTGCTCGGCGGTGAACCTGGTATTGGCAAATCGACACTGCTGTTGCAAGTGGCTCTTAATCTCAGAGATAAGAAAGTACTTTATGTATCAGGTGAAGAGAGCGCTCAGCAAATAAAGATGCGTGCCGAACGCATCGGTATCAACAATGATAATTGTCTGATATTGACAGAGACCAACACCACCGACATCATAAAACATGTAGAAGAGACATTACCCGACATCCTCATCATCGACTCAATACAGACGTTGGAGTCGGCGGCAGTCGATTCAACAGCCGGTAGTATAAGTCAGATCCGCGAGACTGCCGCCGAGATGAACAAGGTCGCAAAGTCGCTTCATATACCTACATTCCTCATCGGTCATATCACCAAAGACGGCACCATTGCTGGACCTAAAATCTTAGAACATATCGTCGACACCGTCATTCAATTTGAGGGTGACCGTCATTATGGTTTTCGTGTCTTACGAACAGTAAAAAACAGATTTGGCTCTTCAGCCGAACTCGGCATCTTTGAGATGAACGCCAACGGATTGCGCGAGGTCTCTAACCCAAGTGAGATACTGTTATCACAGAGAGAGGAAGATGTCAGCGGCATCAGCATCGCTGCTACCCTCGAAGGGCTACGTCCTATGATGATAGAGACTCAGGCTCTCGTCAGCACTGCGGCATACGGCACGCCCCAACGTAGCTGTACCGGCTTCGACACCCGACGACTAAATATGTTGCTCGCAGTATTGGAGAAAAGAGCTGGATTCCGTCTGTCATCGAAGGATGTCTTTCTCAATATCGCAGGTGGCCTACGCGTTGATGACCCTGCCATGGACCTTGCTGTGGTGGCAGCTATATTATCGTCGAACGATGATGTCGCCATCAGCAACAGATACGCCTTCGCGGCAGAGGTAGGACTCTCGGGCGAGGTGCGAGCCGTCAACAGAATAGAAGCCCGCATAGCAGAAGCCGATAAACTCGGAATGGAGAAAATCTTCATATCAAAATATAACCTCAGAGGAATTGATAAGTCGAAATACAATGTGGAGATAGTAGCGATTTCAACGATTAATGAGATGCTAAGATGCTGAGATGCTAAGATGCTGAGATGCTAAGATGCTAAGATGCTGAGATTTTAAATTTTTTATTTAGTTTTTGATAGATAATTTATTAGTCGTGCTATTCCGACTGAGATCTGTTTTATCTTACTTTGAACACGTTCCCTTTCATCAAAAGAGCAATATTTGAAATCTTCGCACAAATAAAGCATAGAATGGACTTCAGAACAACTTCCTTTGGCAATATTCAAAAAATTAACGTATTTGGCATTACTACCTGATTCCGCACCTTCAGCAATATTATTCATTATACTTATTGCAGCTCGCTGAATTTGATTTTTAAAACTATAGTCATTACACATTTTCATCATATCATAAATGATATTGACTAAAACTCTGGACTCCCTCCAGATATACATTTCTTCAATAGGTTTCATAATCATTGATTTTAAGTTAAACATAAATTTATTAATCACTCAAAAACTTAGTATACTTAGTAACTTAGCACACTCAGCATCTCAGTATCTCAGTGACTTAAAAACCCTCCTCTCCCAAACCAACAAAAACGACATCGCCCAGCGAGAGAGTAGCATCCATAAGAAGGAGCCACCGACGGCTGTAAATAATAGCAGGTCTTCTAAGTTACTGTGCGAGATTCCTATATGATGATTTAAGAGGTCGTTTTCTTCTTTCGTAGTGATGCCTTTCTCGGCTTCTTCTATCATGATACCTGCTCCGTAAGCCAATCCTAAGGTATTGGAGACCAACCACAAGAATGCTGTCTTTGGCGATAATCCGAAGAATATCATCACAGGTTTTAAAAATCGCGAGATATATTCTATGATGCCGTATTCCGTTAAGATCTTCTGTAAGACAGAAAGAAGATAAACTAAGACTGCCATGATAACTACATTCTTCAATGTCCTGAAGAACCAGTCTTTTAGCATTATCGCAAATGTTAATTTCTCTTGAATATTATTTGAAATCGAGGATGCTTCAAAACTGCCTGGCATTATTTTATTTAATACCCAAGCTAATATGAAAGCCG
>SUWU01000051.1 GCA_015061295.1 Lentimicrobiaceae bacterium | reverse complement strand
CTGGCGCTGAAGGCATGAGCGTTGCCAAACCTGATGAGAAAGTAGTGTTTATCCCTTTCGGAGCTCCAGGCGATATTGTGGATATTCAAGTGTTCAAGAAAAAGAAAAACTGCTTCGAAGGCAAGATCATCAATATTAAACAAGCCTCCGACAAACGCGTCGAGCCTGTGTGTCAGCACTTCGGACTATGCGGCGGTTGCAAATGGCAGCACATTGATTATCAGTGGCAGCTTTATTATAAGCAGAAACAAGTCAAAGATAATTTAGACAGAATAGCGAAAGTGGAATATCCTGAGATCTCCCCTATCTTAGGTTCCGAGAAACAATATTTCTACCGTAACAAATTGGAATACAGTTTCTCTAATCGCAAGTGGCTCATCGACGGCGCACCTGCAGGAACTCACGACGAAGAAGCTGTGAAAGGTTTCGGCTACCATCTTCCAGGCTTGTTCGACAGAGTCATCGACATAGAGAAATGTTATCTGCAACAGGATCCTTCTAACGCAATTCGTTTGTTTATCAAAGATTTCACCTTAGAACATAAATTATCTTATTATAACGTCCGCGCTCACGAAGGTCTGATGCGTAACGTAGTGATTCGTTGCAACGGCAAAGGCGAGTTCATGGTAATAGTCGTCATCAATGAAGAAAACGACTTGGTGAGAAACGTGATGATTCCAGAACTACAGAAACGTTTCCCTGAAATCATTTCAATAATGTTAGTCATCAACAACAAGTTCAACGACATCATCACCGACCTTCCTTTTGAAAACGTCTATGGCGAAGAATGTCTCATCGAGACGATGAAAGCTCCGCGTGAAGGTCACGACGACTTGAAGTTCAGAGTCGGACCTGTGTCGTTCTTCCAGACTAACGTCTATCAAGGCGAGCGACTCTACAAAGCAGCCTTCGACCTCGCCGATGTTCAAGGCGACGAACTGATGTATGACCTCTACACCGGAACAGGAACGATAGCATTATATTTCGCGAGATTCGTAAAGAAGGTCGTTGGCGTCGAATATGTCGAAGAAGCCATCGCTGACGCTAAGATCAACAGCGAGTTTAACAATATTAATAATGTGAAGTTCTATGCTGGCGATATGGCGAAAGTCTTTACCGATGAATTTATCGAAAGCAACGGACGTCCTGACTTAGTCGTCACCGACCCGCCACGCGCAGGTATGCACGAGAAAGTCGTGGAACAGCTTCTCAAGATACAACCTAAGAAAATTGTCTATATCAGCTGCAACCCAGCCACACAAGCCCGCGACCTTCAGCTCCTCGATGCAAAATACGAAGTGAAAGCCGTACAGCCAGTCGATATGTTCCCGCATACACACCATGTGGAAAATATCGTGTTGTTAAGACTAAAGACTAACGGCTAAAAAAAATATGCATTATGCATTATGAATTATGAATTAAAAAGAATCTATCTCGTCGGTTATATGGGTTCGGGGAAGTCGTCGGCTCTGAAGCAGTTAGGTAAGTTGCTTTCATGGGAGACGTATGACCTCGACCATCTTTTCGAAGAGAGATATAAGATTTCGGTTCAGGATTTCTTTCATAAATATGATGAGGCTGCTTTCCGTAAGTTAGAGTCGCAGCTGTTGAAAGAGACGGTGAAATATGAAAACGCTGTCATCGCCACTGGTGGAGGCACGCCGTGTTTTTACGACAATATGGAATGGATGAACGCCAATGGCACGACTGTATTTTTAAAAGTATCGGCGAAGACTGCTGTCAACAGGTTACTTAACTCCAAGAAGAAACGTCCGCTCATCGAAGGCAAAAGCGAGGAGCAATTGTTAGAATACGTGGAGCGACATTATGGCGAGCGCATGCCGTTTTATGAAAAAGCGCAAATCACAGTCAAGGGAGAAGATCTGGATATTAAGTCGCTTTGTCAATAAGTTAACTAGTAGAGACTCACGTCCGTGCATCTTCTAAAAATGTTTACTTCATAATTTTTCAGTCACACGTCCGTGTGCCTCTACAAGAGATTCTACCATAATTGTTAATTGTTAATTGTACATTGTTAATTGACAGAGTCGATCGGATTTTCGTTGGCGGCTTTCCATGAGCGCAATATCACTATCGTCATAGTAACGACAAGAACGACAATCAACACCAAGGCGTAAACCCATAACGGCATCGCGATTCTGTTGGCGAACTGCTCCAACCATCTTGAAGAAACGAACCATGCAATCGGGGTTGCCACCACGAAACATATTACTACTATGACAGCATAACGTCTCGCAAACATATTGATGACATTCTCCGTCGTGGCACCATAAACCTTACGGATACCAATCTCACGACGACGATGCTGAGTCTCGAAAAGAACGATGCCGAATATTCCCATCAAGGAAATGACAATAGCTATCAAGGCAAAGACACCGATGAGAATAGTCTGTTTCTTGACATCGCCATAGATACGTTTCAGATTGTCGTCGAGATATTCTATCTTAGGTTCGTACGCATTCGGAGCGATTTCCTTGACAGATCTTTTTATAAAATCACTTACCGCCTCAATATCGGCGTTTTCGTGCGTGCGGATATAAAACCAATTATAATTTTCAGAGCAATAATATGCAGAATTTACATGACCATCTTTCAACGACAGATTATAGATATTATCGACGATTCCTTTTATCTCATAGCCTTCATCAATAAAATCGCCAATATTCAATCCGACACCTTTATTCACATACGAGTTAATCAACACATCTTTATTCGGTTGTCTCAGCTTATCACCATGTGTTATGTTCATCTTGAAAAATTCAGGGAGATTATGTCGCACATACCACACATTGATTATATAAGACTCATCACCGATGATACGTCCGTTTATGCTGGAATAGTCACCGAAGAAAGCACTCAATGATGCCGTAACTTCCTTTATCTGAGCATGTGACTCTATTTTATTAATGAAAGTCTCGCCTTGATGAGCAGGTATATCGGCAGAGAAAGTAAGCACGTTTTCCTTATCCACGCCGAGGTCATATTTTATCATGTAACGATATTGAAGGAAGAAAACGCTCGCCACAATCATTAGAATCATAGAGACTATAAACTGTGTGGAAATAAGTATTGAGCGAATGCTACGTCCAGACTTCGACTGAGCGAAACCGCCTTTAACAGCCATCGATGCATTGAACTTCGTGATATAAAAGGCAGGATAGATGGCAGCAATGACAGCAATGGCGACGGCTATGACAATAACCATTATTATCGTAACTACGTTGTCAGAAAAATCGAGCGAACAAGTGACGTAATTTGAGATGAAAGTATCTTTCAATCCTAAGATGAGATATAAAGCAAACATCAAAGCTATAATCACGAGACCTATTGCCTCGAAGACGAAGTTCCATCGTAGCGTCCCCTGCCCTGCCCCGAATACCTTACAGATATTGACGGCACGCATTCTAACAGGAACGAGCGCCATGAAGAAATTGACGAAGTTGATGAAAGCCACGATGACTATCACGAGAGCGATGACAATCATGACAAGAGTCTGCGATAGACTATTGCCGCTAACTTCCGTTTCATAATACAAATCCTCAAAAGAGATGAGGCGTATCGGAAGAGCCATATTACCTACAACTTTTCCATTATCGGTGTACTTTTCCAATGTTTCTTCCAAAGATGCCTTTTCCTCGTCAGTGCCGAAGCGTTCTACATATTCACGAGTCATACCGATACACCATTCAAAATATTGTTTTTGCCACATATCTACAAACTTATCCTCAAAAGACTCGTCGGCAAGTCGCACGATGACACTATAATTCCAGCTGTTGTTAGTCATGCCATCTTTGCGTTCATCATTTAAAAATATATGACGAGAAGAAAGAGAAGTATTGTCGTCGAAATCCTCAAACACTGCTACCACGTTAAGAGAATTTTCCGGTATCCCGTTATCCATTCTATCGCCGCCTTCGGTATAGATGAGAGAACCGGCTTCCACATTCATAATCTTGGCGACAGACTCAGAAATCATGACGGCGTTAGGTGCATTAAAATCCTGAATATTTCCAGATATTATCTTGAAATCAAAGACTTCCGTTATCGAAAAGTTACAGTTTGTAATACCGTAGGGAAATTTCTCGAAGTCATATCCGTTGACTTTTGAATACACATTATTTGGGAATGAATAAGGTTTCATCGAGGCGATGGCTTCCACTTCCGGCATCATATCTGCCACCTCATAGCAGAGAGGATTCGGGCAGTTCAGCGACCATGAGTTGTTCCAGTTCTGCAAAGCCGAGACGTAATAAGTACGCTCCGAGTCTTTGAGCGAGCGGTTGTAGGTAAGAGAATAAATCACCTGAGAGGCTATGACATAGAATGCCGCGAAAGCGAGAGTCAATCCCGCGATGTTAAGAAACGAAGCCACCTTATACCGCTTCAAGGTCATCAAGAAATTTTTAAATGCGATCTTCATTTTGTCATTTTTAAGTCAACGGACAACAGGCAACAGGCAACAGACTTTGTCCACATTATTAATATTTTTCTTTTTTCATTTCTCCTATAGAGATGCACGGACGTGCTTTATCACATTTTTTCAGTCACACGTCCGTGTACCTCTACAAGAGATTCTACCATAATTGTAAACTGTTAATTGTCAATTGTAAACTGTCAATTGTTAACTGTTAATTTATCGCGTCAATTGGATTTTCGTTAGCTGTCTTCCATGTACGTATGATGAGAATGCCATACACTACAAACAGCACTATACCTGAGCCGAGTAAGAAAGTCCATGCCGCCAACGGAGCACACATAGTCTCTAACATCTCTATGTAGCGTATTCCGCCCCATATCGCTCCAGCGACGCCTATCATTATGGCAGGAACTATCACCCATAAGATATTAAGTCCCAAGAGATTCATTACCTGACTGCTCGTAGCTCCGCATACTTTACGTATCGCTATCTCCTTGCGACGACGCGACATCTCATTACCGAAATATCCGACAAGACCAATAAGAGAGATAAGCAATGTCACAAGTGAGATCACAAGTACATTATCACGCATTTCCTCTCGATGTGTGAAACAGGTCTTCACTCTCTCTGAATATGGAAGCAAAGTGTATTCCAAATCAGAATGATAATGTTTTTTAATCACATCATCTAAGGCTTTGATATTATCAGCCGACAAATCAGTGAGGCGAATATTGTATGAAAGAGGCACTTTCACATTTGGATCTTGGACATAATGCTCTGTTCGATAAATAGCGAGAGGTTGTATAAGACCCATACTTTGCGAATAATCTTTCACGACACCTATAACTTCTATCCATCCATTCTGATAAAAACTTTTACCCACAGAGGACTCTAAATCCCAACCATGTTGATGTACGAATTTCTCATTCACAACAGCTTTCTTCACACCATCTTGTTCATTAAAATTACGTCCTTGAACAATCTCCATCTGCATCGTTTCAATATAATTTTCATCAAAACATTCATAACGACCAGAAAATAAAATATCCCCTTCGTTCACATCAATTACAGGATTACCGATATAACCGTCAATAGGATATTGCAATGAAAGTGCGGCTTTTTCTACAAATGGAAGTTTACGAATCTCATCAAGCATGGCATTATGCTGCGATCTTGTAGCCTCATAATTCATTGTAATAATTTTATCATATTTATACCCGATGTCCGCTTTCAATACATACTTTGACTGCTGTATTGTGACAAGCAAGAAACATACTATGGCCGTAGTACAAGCCACCTGAACAAAGAGTAGCACGCGTTTCCACCATGTCCTATTATCATTACCACGACGGAAAGCATATTGCAGATTTACACGAGAATACAGAGTCGCAGGTATTGTGCCAGCTATGAGGAACGACACAATACAAACCAAAACAGGAATCCAAAGACGCTCCAATGAGAATAGTTCTTTCAGATGATAACCAAGCAGCTGATATATCTCCTTATTGAGACATAAAAGTACAAAAATAGATAACAAAACAGAAGCCACAATCATGATTAAGGTCTCAGACAAAAGCATACGGAATATATCTGCACGCGTCGCTCCATTACAACGTAGCATCGCTATGGTACGACCGCGTGTCGCAAGCGATGAGAGAGTAAGCAACACATAATTGAACGTACCCACGAGAAGTGCGAGGATAGCCAAAACACCGTATATCACCTGTGTCATACGTGTAGAGTCATCTACTACATAATACGAATCTTCAATCGGGATAAAAAAGAATTCCGTAGTCCACATCCTGACAAGAAGCGACAACATCTCATTATGTTCAAGTTCGTTCTTAAACTGCGACTCCACATCAGCTATTGTAGAGCCTTTATGCAATTTTATAAAAGTAGGATAACTATCGCCACTATTCCAATTTGGTGCTAAAGGATCATATTTCAACCACTTCACAATATCAAAATCAATGACAGGACTTGTAACCGGCGGTGTGTTAAATACACCTGCCACCACATGTTCTTCACCATTAATCCCGATTACCTCACCTAAAGGAGATTTTTCTCCAAAGAGTCTATCAGAGAGACGTTCCGAAATCATCACTTCATTATTGGCGAGACCTTCATTAGAAAGTACTCGTTCTACATCTCCGCTTAATACACCGAAGTCCAAGACATTAAAGAAATCTGACCCCACATTAAGAAGTCTTGAATCAACGATATCATTTCCAACATTAACTTGTGCCTTGTTACTTTTAAAATTTGTCGCTGCTTCAATTGAAGGCAATTTCTCTGCGAGTAGTGAAGCCACCGGTTCCAACTGATATTGACTCACGCCATACTGTGGCGATTTCATAAACATCTGATACACTCGCTCTTTATCAGGAAAGAAACGTCCATACGAAAGATTGATACCAACGTATGAACATATCAGCAAAGCCACTACAAGTCCCAAGGCGAGCGAGACAAGACGCGTAACAGAATTTCCCCTGTGATTCCACAAATAACGTAATGAATAATTTGAGATCATAATACCTTTGTTTTTAAGTCAACGAGACAACGAGTCTACAAGTCAACGAGTTAATATTTATTTTCAATTTTCATTTCTCCCGTAGAGACGCACGGACGTGCGTCTTCTAAAAATATCTACAAGAGATTCTATCATAATTGTTAATTGTCAATTGTAAACTGTCAATTGTCAATTACATTCTATTCGCGATGTCTTTCACTACGGTTCCGTCGAAGAGGCAGATTTGTCGTGTTGCGTATGAGGCGTCGTGTTGCGAGTGTGTCACCATGATGATGGTGGTGCCTTCTCTGTTGAGTTCTTGCAAGAGCATCATTACCTCCTGTCCGTTTTTAGAATCCAAGTTACCTGTTGGTTCGTCGGCGAGGATGAGCTTAGGGTTAGACACCAAGGCTCGCGCTATCGCCACACGTTGCTGCTGTCCGCCTGAGAGCTGCTGTGGGAAATGGTCGCAACGATGCGAGATGTTCATCCTGTCTAAAATCTTGTTGACACGCTCCTTACGTTCGTCCGACTTCACTCCCATATAGATGAGAGGCAGCTCCACATTCTCGGAGACAGTCAGCTCGTCGATAAGGTTAAACGACTGAAACACAAAACCGATATTACCTTTAC
>SUWU01000019.1 GCA_015061295.1 Lentimicrobiaceae bacterium | reverse complement strand
TCTCTGTTAATTTTTTGCCGGTGAGGACGACTTTCTCGGCATTGATAATTATGACATTGTCGCCACAATCACTGTGGGGAGTAAAGCATGTCTTCCTCTTACCTCTAAGGACCTGTGCTACTTCAGAAGCTAATCTACCTAAAGTCTGGCCCTCAGCGTCAACGATATACCACTTCTTGTTGGCATTCTCTTTGTTGACACTAATTGTTTTGTAACTTAATGTATCCATTTGATTAATAATAAATTATGCTGTTTGTTCAACATTTGTTTTCTATACGTATAAAACGGGTGCAAAATTAAATTTTTTTTTCTTATAAAACAATATGTTATAAAATTATTTTTTAAAAAATATTGTCTCACTTCGTCAACCTTTGGAAACTTTCTTCAATACTCATTTCCTCTCTCTGCATACTTTTAATGATAACATTATTATTAATAGCCCAACGCATCAGATCTTGCCTTATGTCTAAATCGCCTTTAGGCTCCAAAATCCAATGGTTGTCTTTTATCGACTTGGCTTGCTTTAATCCTACGATGTTTCTTAACATCTCCATCGTGACAGTATCGTCAAACTCAACGATCAAAACATTGTCAGATTCCTTAGTTAAGTTCTCAATATTGTCGTTGGCAACGACTACACCTTTATTAATAATAATAACCCTGTCGCAAAGCGCCTCGACTTCCTGCATGATGTGCGTCGATAATAAAACCGTCTTTTCTTTTCCTAAATTCTTTATTAAATTTCTTATGTCAATAAGTTGGTTCGGATCAAGACCTGATGTCGGTTCGTCTAAAATCAATACTGATGGATTATGTATCATTGCTTGCGCTAAGCCTACACGTTGCCTATAACCTTTCGATAATGCACCGATTTTCTTGTGTTTCTCAACGCCTAAGCCTGTCATCTCTATCATCTCATCGATGCGTTTTGTGGCTTCCTGCCCAGTGATGTGATGTATGCCAGCAATAAATTCTAAATATTCTTTGACATACATGTCTAAATATAAAGGATTATGCTCCGG
The DNA here is from genome assembly GCA_015061295.1 of Lentimicrobiaceae bacterium. GTDB lineage: Bacteria > Bacteroidota > Bacteroidia > Bacteroidales > F082 > Limimorpha. The sequence continues at coordinate 46,927 of SUWU01000019.1, read as the reverse complement.
CAAATATCCGACGCGTTTTCTGACTTCCATCGATTGTTCCCAGATGTCAAAGCCTTCAACAGTGACAGTGCCTTCGGTCGGAGGAATGAAACAGGTTATTATCTTCATCAATGTGGATTTTCCTGCTCCGTTGGGACCTAATAATCCAACAATCTCTCCCATGCCAATCTCTAATGAAACATTATTGAGTGCTAACTGCGTATCGTATTGTTTTGTAACGTTTTGAACTATTATCGACATACTGATTTTTTTGTTTTGCAAAAATAATATTTTTCTACTAAAAATGTTACTCTATTTGAAAAAACTATCGTATCTTTGCAAACATAAACGTGGAAAGATTTGATTGATTGCAACCACAAGAAAAAAATGCTAAAACAATGTTTTTTTCCTAACATTTTACAATCACAAACTCTCCGCAAATTTATTTAAATAATTTGCTAACTAATTAAATTAATTTGTATGGGTTATTACTTCACATCAGAATCAGTTTCTGAAGGTCATCCAGATAAAGTGGCTGACCAAATTTCCGATGCTGTCTTAGACGAAATGCTTCGTCAAGATCCTGAATCAAAAGTCGCTTGCGAAACTTTAGTCACGACAGGTCTCGCTGTCATCGCAGGAGAGGTGAAATCTTCCGGTTATGTTGATATTCAAAAGACAGCTCGTCGCGTCATCGAACGTATAGGTTACAATAAAGCAGAATATCAATTCGACGGAAAGTCATGCGGTATCATTTCAGCTATTCATGAGCAATCTCAAGATATTAACCGCGGCGTTGAACGTAAGAAAGATGAAGAACAAGGTGCTGGCGACCAAGGTATGATGTTCGGCTTCGCTTGTAAGGAAACTGACGACTATATGCCTCTTTCAATAGAGTTGTCTCACATATTGTTACACGAACTATCGCAGATTCGTCGTGAAGGTAAGAAAATGAAATATCTTCGTCCTGACGCTAAGTCGCAAGTCACGGTAGAATATGGTCCTAACTGGAAACCTCTTCGCATCGACACTATCGTCATCTCAACACAACATGACGAATTTCTTGAAGACGACGAAGCTATGATAAAGGCTATCGAACATGACGTGAGAACAATCCTCATTCCAAGAGTCAAGAAGCTTTTGCCTCAACGCGTGAAGCTCCTTTTCAAACCTGATATGAAACTCTTTGTCAATCCAACAGGCAAGTTCGTTATCGGCGGTCCTCATGGCGACACAGGTCTCACAGGAAGAAAGATTATCGTTGATACTTACGGCGGTCGCGGTGCTCATGGTGGCGGCGCTTTCTCTGGTAAAGACTCTTCAAAGGTCGATCGTTCAGCAGCTTACGCAGCACGTCATATCGCCAAGAACTTAGTCGCTTCTGGTGCTTGCGACGAGGCTTTGGTTCAAATAGCTTACGCTATCGGCGTGGCACAACCTGTAGGTTTCTACGTAAACACAAATGGAACGTCTCATGTTAAAGACGCTAACGGTAAGAAAGTAAGTGATGCAGTGATAGCAGAGAAACTTAAAGAATTATTCGACTTACGTCCTTACGCTATAGTAAAACGCTTCGGTTTGAAGAATCCTATCTTCGAAGCAACAGCATCTTACGGTCACTTCGGTCGCGACCCAAGAGTTGAGAAAGTAGAAGTGTTCTACGAAGATAAAGACACTTTCAAAGAAGACGGTAAGATTTACAAAAACGTCGAGCTTTTCTCTTGGGAAAAATTAGACGCCGTTGAAGATATCAAGAAGACTTTGGGAATATGATAGTCTAAAGTCTAATGACGAAAGACTAAATGGAAATAGAGTCCTCGAAATTTCGGGGACTCTATTTTTTTCAATCTTTAAGTTTCTAAATGGAGAAATTTGTTATCTCTTGATAATAGACTTTTGCAAAACCTAAGAAACTCAGAACTTAAAATCTCAGAATTTTTTTGAAGTTTTTATTTTATATTTTCATATTTTTTATGTAATTCTAAAATAATATTTTATATTTGCATAAAATTTTATGCAATGATAAATCGAGATATTCATTCAAAAGTTGTAGAACTGTCGAAAAAGTTCCCGTTTGTATTAATAACAGGGCCTCGTCAGTCGGGAAAATCTACTTTGGTGAAGATGGCTTTCCCTGATTATACATATATATCGTTTTCTGATATGGATGTACGTAATTTCGCTAAAGAAGATCCTCGCGGTTTTATAAAGACTTATCCTGATAAAGTAATAATCGATGAGGTTCAGAAAGAACCGTCAATTCTTTCGTATCTTCAAACGCATACAGACAACGCCAATAAGGAGGGAATGTATATCTTGACAGGCTCGCAAAATATATTGTTGATGTCGTCTGTTGATGAGAGTCTTGCTGGCAGGGTCGGGATATTAAATTTGCTTCCTTTCTCAAATGCTGAAATGCGAAATGCAAATATTAACAAGGATAATATCAACGAACAAATTTTTTATGGAGGCTATCCTCGCATCTATGACAAGGATATAAATCCTACTGATTATTATCCCAATTATATAAAGACATACGTAGAACGCGATGTACGCAATATCAAGCAGATAGGAGATTTGTCGTTGTTTATCAAATTTATAAAATTGTGTGCAGGGAGAATCGGTCAACTTTTGAATAAGGCTTCGTTGGCTAATGAGTGTGGCATTACAGAACCAACAGTTCAATCTTGGCTGTCGATACTTGAACAATGTTATATCGTTTATCTTTTGAAACCAGATTATAAAAATTTCTCAAAAAGACTAGTTAAGACTCCAAAACTATATTTTTATGATACAGGATTGCTTTGCTCTTTGTTGGAGATTAATTCGGCATCACAGCTCGCGACACATTATCTCAGAGGAGAGTTGTTCGAGAATATGATTATCAACGAGCTAATAAAGAAAGAGTTGAATAGTGGTAGAAATCCCGATTTTACTTTCTGGCGAGATAGCAATGGAAATGAAGTAGATTTGATTCAAAATAAAGATAACGAAATCTTTGCTTACGAGATTAAGTCGGGAGCGACATTTAACATGAATTATTTTAAAGGATTGAATTATTGGGCTAATTTGTCACATGCCGATGCTGAACACAAAACCGTGATATTCGGAGGTGGTAATTCCATGAAAACCACCGATGGAGAACTCGTAAGTTGGGATAGAGTGTAGTGACTTCTATAAATTACACCATATAAAATCCTGTGGATGAAGTTTTCCTCAGGATTTTTTTATTGTAGTTTTCATTGCTCTATTCTGTATATATCATAATCTTCGCAATCATATATTCGTGGCAAATCTAACTTCATATCAGAACCGAATGCTTTTTTTAAGATAATAATGTATTCGGCACCTCTTTCATGAAGAGAAGTGACAAATGTTTTGTCTAATAGGTCATTATTATGACAAACCCATCCTTTGCGATGTGCAAAATACATTACTGTTGGGTCAGCTCCGCTGTTAATCACGATGAGTTCTTCTAAAGGAATGATTTTGTCGCAAACAGATTCTAATTCTAATAATGATTTACGATTGCCTTTTACGATATAGTCAGAAGTATGACTTGAGAAATTTTCTATTGCAATAGCAAGAAGTAATATAACTCTTAAATATTTTTTTTCTATGGAAGCTATAGCAAAACCTGCAACCAATGACATTATTGGGACAAAAGGGATTATGTAATACTCATGGTGTGCGAAAGTCCATCCAGACTTGAATATAATTACGCAGAATGCTAAAAATGAAAGAGACAAGATACTTAATATTATTTTTTCTTTTTTAACAATACAAATGACGAGCCCTATGATAAAAGTGACAAATCCTATGTACATCAAAGCGTGTTGATAAAAATGTTTTAGTGTGTCGCTTATGTTGATGATTATTTCAGATATTCCTTCAGAAAAAGATTTTCCCATAAAGAAATGCCATAAACCATATTCATCGACCAAATAAGGGACCCAGTAAAAGTACCAAAATATAACAGGAATTAGCATTAACAATGATGATAGGCAGAAACTTATCTTTCGATTTAGTGGTATTCTATTGTCAAATAAATGTATTGTAAAGATTATCAATATATAACCTGATGGAAGTTTTGAAAGTATTCCTAATGTACAGAAAATGACGTACAAAGTTATGTTCTTGATAGATTTACTTTTTTGCTCCAAATAATTTGTTCCGTAATACAATCCTATTATTACTAATGACATTGAGAATGTGTCTGGCATGATTTTACGTGAATACTGAAGCCAAATAGATGTCAAAAGAATTATGGTTGAACAAAAAGAGATTCTTTCGGAGAAATACTTTTTGATTAATCTGTAGAAATAATAACATCCGATACTTGTGATTATAAGATTGATGACTCTGCCGTACCAATGTGTGTATCCAAATATCAGTGAGATTATATAAATCAAATAGTTAAAGATAGGAAATTCCATTCCTGTTATTCCACTTAGATCTTCGCTGATGTCAATTCTTGGATATAAAATATTATTGTCGATTTCATAAAAGTTACGTGCAGCCATTGCTACTGTGGTTTGGCGCCATGAATGAGATACTTCAATTGGAGGTAGAGTTATAGCATACAAGCGGATTACTAATAATAGTATAATCCAAAAACGAATATCTTTTGTAATATTACTAATGTATTCTTTTATAGTTTTTTTATCCATTATCAGCATTGATTTCTAAAATCTTAATATAAACTCAAAGATACCACTCCTCAGTTACGCCTCCGTATGTTATTTTGACAACGTATTCTGTGCTCTTACGAAGGAATTCGGCTCTTGTTGAGGATGTTTCTTCTTCTCTGTTCTGAACTGTTATATTAACAATCCCTTTGCTCCAATATTCAGACGTTCTTCGAAGATTGGCTTCTGTTTCAAAACTGAGATTGACGATTCCATCATATGTATAATAATCTGGTCCAGGATGTCTGTTGTCAGAATAATCTGATTTTCCTGACTCATAATTATAATGATTATCATTTATACATAAATTACCTTTTCCTGCAAATGTATAAGGATAGACGTACAAGGTGCTCGGTGTGCTTTTATACGATATGTTTATATCGAAGAAGTATTCTGGCAAATCATTATTTATAGAGTATATATTCCAACTATTTGTATCTATGCATGTTATGATACAGTTAACGGTGCCGTCATCTTGACGTAGTCCGAGATCGTTATAATAATCTGTGAAAGATGTTAACTCCCATATTGAACCGACACTGTCTAAAGCTTGTCCGTTAGTATTTATCATATAAGCAATACCTTCTTCTCCGTATTGGTAAACTTCCCAAATGTTTTCATCTACAGATTGTATGAAAGTTTCGTACACTCCATGATTATATTGTCCTGTTGTTATGTAATAATTTAACTTAAACGTAATGTCAGCGTATCTTCTGAGAACAGCATTAGTGATACTGTTCCATTCGTCTGTCATGGTCATGCCTCGTGATGTAAGACAGTCTGGATTGTCACCTTCATCTGTTGTGCAGGAAGTGAATAAAGAAGTTGAGAAAAATATAACTGAGATATAAAATATTAGCTTTTTCATAATTATATGGATTTTAAGATTATTAGATTATTTTCCGAAACGATATTGAACGCCGCAGTTGAATACGCCACGTGGTCCGCAACCAAACTCAGCGAAACCACGCAAGTCCTTGCCAACGGAAACGCCTATTCCTGTAAACTGAACAACAGGATGTGAAACGAAATCAACAGTATCCGTCTCGTTATTATCAAATAATCCGACAGAGACGCCGATTCCAAAAGCTGAGTAAAGATTGAAGTTTTCCTTGCTTACATACATGAAGCGTATCATAGGCATGATTGCCATCTTATGTCCGGAGTTGGTCGCGACTTTTTGGTGTGAGAAGTCGTAAACTTTTTGATAAAACGAGGTGTATGTCGCTGAAACTCCTAACCATAACCGTTTTTTTATTTCATACATATATGATAAAGAAAATGCGCCTGGCGATACCTCATCTCCGTGATATGTATTGGGAGCAAACCACTCATAATTAGGGTAGTTAGAGGTTCCCCAAATATCATAAATTGGACTGAAAGCTAAAAGCACATCACCGTAACTGATTGAAACTTCCTGACGAGGGTAGTTTTGAGTGGGTTTCTGCTCATTTTGCCCGATGAGTGTCGCACATAATGACAGACTTATCACCATGCATAGGAGATTTTTTTTTATCATATTATCTCAATTTTAATTTCACTTCAGTTCTACTCTTGTGATGCCATGTCCGCCGGTCTCCAAACTCGCGTCTTGCATCTGTCGCACGCACGATTGCTTGCTGAGATATTGTCGTATCATCTGACGTAAGATTCCGTTCCCTTTGCCGTGTAAGATGCTGACATTCTTGATGCATAACAAGGAAGCGTCGTCGATGTATTTTGCTACGGCTTCTATAGCTTCCTCGCCGCGCATTCCTCTTACGTCTAAGGTGAGGTTGAAATTGGCTGATTTCTCGTTGAGATCTTCCATGATTGCCTTACGGAGATATGTTGGGTTGTTGGCGGATTTCTTCGCTTCTTTCTTGCTTATCTTAACGACTTTATCTGCTGTGGTCCTGAGTTTTACGCTACCGAACTCGATGGTGATGTCGGTGTCGCTTACCGCAATGACTTCTCCGACGATCTCCATCTCATTGATGCGAACCATATTGCCGACTTGTAAGTCTTGCTCATCTTTCTTCTCTTTTTCTTCAATTTTAAGATTTTTAGAGATGACCTTAGCGTCTTCTTCAAGATGTTGTTTCATTTCTTTCAAGTCCTGACGCAGTTCTTTAGTACGTTCTTTCTCAGCCTGGGCTTCTTTAATCTCACGTATCGTTCTTTCAATCTTGGCGTTTGCTTTGTCAATTAAAGATTGAGCTTCTTTGTTGGCTTCTTTCAAGAGGGTGTTTTTCTTCTTCTCCAAATCGCTGAGAAGATTTTTATATTTTGTAACGACTTCATTAAGAAGATTGTCGGCTACCTTTAACTCGTATTCTTTCTTACGGACTTCTTTCTTTTCTATCTCAAGTTGTTGCAGTTGCTGATCGAAGTTAAGATGTTCTTTGCCTCCAATCTCAGCGGCCTCGTTAAGAATCTCTTCCGGGAAACCTATTTTCTTCGCGATTTCAAATGCGAACGAACTTCCTGGTTTACCAGTCATCATCACATAAAGAGGTTGCAGATAACGAGTGTCGAACAGCATCGCTCCATTGACGATGCCTTGATGCTTGTCGGCGAGAAGTTTAAGATTCGCATAGTGTGTCGTCACGACTCCGAACGATTTTTTCTCGTTCATCTTTAACAAAATAGCTTCCGCTATCGCGCCGCCGAGTTGTGGCTCCGTTCCCGTTCCGAACTCATCTATTAAAAATAAGGTGCGACTGTTGCCATGACGTATCAGCTCTTTCATATTTAAAAGATGTGAGCTGTAGGTACTTAAGTCGTTTTCGAGCGATTGAGAGTCGCCGATGTCGATGAACATATCGTGGAAGACTCCGCACTTAGAGTCTATCTCCATCGGGACGGCGAGCCCGCACTGAAGCATATATTGAACGAGACCTATCGTCTTAAGACATACTGACTTACCGCCTGCGTTAGGACCTGATATGACGAGTATTCTGTTGTCTTTGTCTAAATTTAAATCCAAAGGCGTGATATGTTTGTCTTGCGACTTCAGTTTCTGTTCCAAAAGCGGATGTCGAGCCTGTCGCCATAAGAACATCGGTTCGTCAGTCAGTTCCGGAACGACGCATTTATATTCGTTGCTTAACAATGATTTAGCTCTGATGAAATCTATGAGACCTAACAGGTTCCAAGCTTTGAGAAGGGCTGGTATTTCTGGACGTAGCAGATTTGTGAATGCGAGTAGAATTTTATTTATCTCGCGACGTTCTGCATATTCCAACTCTCTGATTTCGTTGTTGGTATCGAAAATCTCGGCAGGTTCGATATATACGGTCTGACCTGTCGCCGACTCGTCGTGTATGAAACCACGCAACGCTCTTTTGTCGCCAGCTTTTACCGGTATTACGGGGCGACCATCGCGGATGGTGAGTTCGGCGTTACTGTCGGTCCAGCCTGCAGCTTTGGCATCGGTGAGTATCTTACGCATTCTTCTGTCGATGGAACTTTGTTTGCGACGAATCTCGCGACGAATCTCTAACAAATCGGCGGATGCATTATCTGGTATTTCTCCCTTATCGTCGATGAGACGTGTTATTTCAGTAAAGATATGTCGGTCAATTTCAATGCCTTCAGATAAAGCCTTAAGCGACTTTACCTTCTCGGATGATTCAGAATTGAAGAAATTTAAGACGTAAGATAAGGCTGAGAGTGTTGGTTTTAAAGCAAATAGACTTTCTACATTGATGACAGTGCCTTCAATTCTCAGATGATGAAATTCTTCGCGTAAGTCGTTATAGTCGCGAACCGGAAAAGGAACACCGTTTTGTAATAACGAAAGGAAATCTTCAATTTGGGAGAGATGCGTCTTTATTCTTTCGATGTCGGAACTAAATCTCATCTTTTCAACAAATTCTTTTCCCATCTCACTGATGCACAAATCAGTCAGTCTGTCTTTCACTGACTTAAAACCAATCTTATTTTCAAAATCTTTAGGATAAATCACGTCTTAAATTTTAGAGTTGCAAAGATAAGAAAAAGTCACCAAGTCACCAAGTCAATAAGTTGAGTAATTGGCACGTCTTAATCACTTTTTGAAGATTATAAGCTTCTGTAAAATTGTGACCTGAATATTCCCGTTGTCTTTTGTCATTTGCCCGTTTGCCGAGATGAAATTTCCGTTATCTTTTAAATTATTGCCGATAACTTCATTTTTTTCTGTTATAATTGAATAAATAGTGTTAATTTTGCCGCTGTTTTTAGAGTAAGTAACACCTATTTATATATGATTAGAATTGAAATTTGTACAAATGGTTATCAGTCAGTGATTAACGCTCAGGAAAACGGAGCTCATTGTGCTGAATTATGTGAGTCGTTGGAAGTTGGTGGCGTGACGCCTTCTTACGGTACGTTGAAAAAAGTCGCTTCCGATATGAAGATTCCGGTGCGAGTCCTCATTCGTCCACGCTCAGGAAATTATATCTATAACGATGCTGAATTGGAAATGATGTGTTCAGATATTGAACTTATCAAGGAACTCGGTTACGAAGGCGTTGTTATTGGAGCTTTAAACGAAAACGGCGATTTAGATGTGCCAAAAATCAAGGCTATGATGAAGGCAGGCGAGGGGATGAAATTTACTTTCCATAGAGCTATCGATGCCTGTAACAATCCTCTTGAAGCCTTAAAGATATTGGTTGATTTAGGTTTTGATAAAGTCTTGACATCGGGTTGTAAACCAAAAGCCATCGATGGTATCGAGATGATTCGTCAGATGCAAGAACAATATGGCTACAAGATAAATATCATGGCAGGCGGCGGCGTTAATCTCAATAATGTCATGACTATAATCAATGAAACAAAAGTGTCTAACTGTCACGCTTCTCTTACAGTTGAAGTAGATGATTATAACCAAAAACTATATCCTGAGAAAATCGATAATACAGGAGCTGCGATGTGTTGGAAAGTCTCGTCTCCTTCAAATATTAAGGAAATGTTAAATTTGGTTAAAAGTTGTTAACAAAGGTAATTATTAAGATTTTTTGCAGTAATTTTATAAATCGAAAATAACCAAGATAATTAATTCTAACTAATTGATAATAAAAGAAAGGTGGTAATTTAATCATGAGAAATTGTTATTTTATAACGCTAATTGCTCTCTTTTTGTTTGTTTCATGTGGTGAGAAACGAACTAATCCTCTTATTCAAAATTTAGATCAATCATGGGTTGTTACTACAGACACTCTTGATATTAAGATGCAGGTTGATATTCCTTCTGTAATTCAAGCTGATATGTATGAAAATGGTTTGATACCTCATCCTTATAAAAGTAATGTAGAGCCACAGTTGCATTGGATCCCTCAACATGAATGGACTTATACGCTCGATTTTGAAGCAGAGGATTACATCTTGAATGAAGATGTCGTTGAGTTGGTTTTTGAAGGTCTTGATACATACGCTGATGTGTGGTTGAATGGTAAGAAACTTCTTCATGCTGATAATATGTTCAGGACTTATTCATGTGATGTGAAAGATATTATAAAGGAGAAAAATAACATCAAAATTAAGTTTTATCCTTTTGATAAAGAAAGAGATAGTCTTATTGAAACATATCGTCTGCGTTTTCCTGAAAAATATGCTGTGATGCGTAAGGCTGCTTATCAGAACGGTTGGGATTGGGCTCCTCGTTATATGAATATGGGTATTTGGCAGCCTGTTTATCTTAAAGCATGGACTCGTTCTACAATATGTTCTGCTTCTGTGATAACTAATGAAATTCATGAGGATAAGGCTGATTTGTTCTTTGAAGCATGTATCAAAGCTGATGAAGAACATAGCGTTAGATTGCAACTTTTTCAAGAAGAAGAGAAAATTTTGGATAAAAGTATAGATCTTACTGCAGGTACAAATTATTATTCATTCCCATTTGAAGTAGCAGATCCTAAGTTGTGGAATCCTAATGAATTGGGTGAGCAGAATTTCTATTCTTTCAACTTTAAAATGGTTGATAATGACAAAGAAAAGATTATTGAAGAAAGAAATATCACAATGGGTATCAGAACTATTGAAATGGTGGAAGAACCTGATAGTATTGGAACTGCATTTTATTTCAAAGTCAATGGAACGCCTTTGTATATGAAAGGTGCCAACTATATCCCAGAGGAGATGATAACTTCATGGATGTCAAGAGAGAAGACTAAGAAACTTCTTGAACAATGTGTCGGCAACGCTCATATGAATATGCTTCGTATCTGGGGCGGCGGTATCTATCCTCCTGATTATTTCTATGAGATATGTGATAGTCTCGGTATCTTAGTCTGGCAAGATTTCATGTTCGCTGGTTCTACCTATCCTTATACTGACGAGTTTATCGATAATGTAAGAGAAGAAGCTAAGAAACAGGTTATTAGACTTAAAAACCATCCATCACTTGCTTTGTGGTGTGGTAATAATGAAGTAAGTGAAGGTTATTATAATTGGGGCTGGCAGAAATCTATGAATTGGTCGGATGAAGATTATAAGGAAATGAAAGATGGCTACGATAAACTCTTTGAAGAGATGCTGGCTGAAGTCGTTTCGACATATGATAAGTCAAGACCTTATTGGCCAAGTTCTCCTAAGAACGGCTGGGGTAGAGCTGCAAGTCTCACAGAAGGTGATGTCCATTATTGGGGCGTGTGGTGGGGAGAACTTCCTTACGAGATGTACATCGAGAAAGTGGGACGTTTCAACAGCGAGTTCGGCTATCAGTCGTATCCTTCTATGGCAACTTTGAAAATGATTGACGATAATCCTGATTTTGGAAGTGAAATAATTCAGGCTCATCAGAAACATAACAGAGGTGAAAAACTTATTATGGATCATGTGCTTAAATATTTTGGCGAGCCGAAAGACTTTGAAGATTATGTTTATCTCAGTCAGTTGTCACAAGCCTTAGGTATGAATATAGCGATCTCATCACAACGCGCCTCACGTCCTCGTAGTATGGGCTCTCTCTATTGGCAACTCAATGATGCTTGGACATCAATATCATGGTCTTCAATAGATTATCTTGGAAATAAAAAAGCCTTGCATTATAAACTCGATGAGATGTATGCTCCTTTGTTGTTGGGAATGAATCATAAAGGCGATGATATGTATGAGGTCTGGGTAAGTAATGATTTGCAACGTGATATAAATGGACGCGTTAGAATTATTGTGGAAGATATGGAAGGTAATCAGATGTTCGCTTTCTCGGAAATGGCTGATGTTAAAGCTAATGATTGTTACCGTCTTCCTAATAATGTCAATATAAACGTTTTGAATAAGAGAAAGTCGGAATGTTATGCGAGAATTATCTTTATGGAAGATGATACTATCTTGAGCGAACGCATTCATTTCTTTACTTATCCAAAAGATTTAGAACTTATAGCGACAGAGCTTGATCCAGAGATTACTTTACAAGATGGAAAATATTATATAAAATTCCAATCAGATGTCTTTGTTAAAGACCTGTTTATTGAGTCGTCGGAACCTGGTGATTTCTCGAAGAATTTCTTTGATGTAATTCCTAATGTTACGCAGACAGTGATCTTTGAACCAGAAGATAAGACAAAGATGAATGCTAAGTTTAGATTTAAAATGTATAACAGATGATAAAAGAAAAAGAGCGATTTCAAATCGCTCTTTTTTTATTGGTTTTAATCTAATTTCAATACTGCTAAGAATGCCGATTGAGGAACTTCCACGCTTCCTATCTGGCGCATTCTCTTCTTGCCAGCTTTCTGTTTTTCAAGAAGTTTTCTCTTACGACTCACGTCGCCTCCATAACATTTTGCGGTGACGTCTTTACGTACCTGACGTACTGTTTCTCTTGCTATAATTTTGGCTCCGATAGACGCCTGTATTGCGATGTCGAACTGATGACGAGGAATGAGTTCTTTTAGTTTCTCACACATCTTACGTCCGAAAGCATAAGCGTTGTCGCGATGTATCAAAGTCGATAAAGCGTCAACAACTTCTCCGTTGAGCATTATGTCTAATTTGACTAAATTAGCTTGTTGATAGCCTGCTATATGATAGTCGAAAGAGGCGTAACCTTTTGATATAGACTTTAACTTGTCGTAGAAGTCGAATACTATCTCGCTCAGAGGCATCTGGAATTTCAACTCGACGCGGTCGGTGGTGAGGTAGGTCTGGTTCATAAGGACTCCTCGTTTGTCGATGCAGAGTTTCATGATGGAACCTACAAATTCGTTTTTGGTTATGATTTCTGCTATGATATAAGGCTCGTCGATATGATCTAACTTTGTCACCTCAGGTAGTCCGCTCGGGTTGTGAACGTCTAACTCTTCTCCATCAGTGAGATATGCTTTGAAAGAGACGTTAGGTACAGTGGTGATGACATCCATATTGAACTCTCTGTCTAAGCGTTCTTGCACTATCTCCATGTGAAGAAGTCCCAAGAAGCCGCAGCGGAATCCAAATCCAAGAGCTGCCGATGACTCTGGCTCCCATACCAATGACGCATCGTTGAGCTGTAGCTTCTCTAATGAAGCACGAAGCTCTTCGTAGTCGTCGGCGCTGACAGGATAAACGCCGGCAAAGACCATAGGCTTCACGTTTTCAAAACCCTCTATAGGTCTGTCGCAAGGAGTATCGACGTGAGTGATGGTGTCGCCAACTTTGACTTCGGAAGAGGTTTTGATACCAGAGATGATATAACCTACGTTGCCAGCTGATAGTTCATCTTTAGGAACTTGTTTTAGTTGAAGCACTCCGATTTCGTCGGCATGATATTCCATCTTAGTGGCGAAGAACTTGACGAGTTCGTTGGTCTTTATTGTTCCGTTGAAGATACGGAAGTAGGCTATGATACCTCTATAAGAGTTGAATACAGAGTCGAAGATGAGAGCCTGCAGAGGTGCGTTAGGGTCGCCCTCGGGAGCAGGTATTCTGTTGACAATGGCTTCAAGTATCTCTTCTATACCTATATTATTACGTGCGCTACAACGTAAAATATCTGAGCGGTCGCAACCAATGAGGTCAACAATTTGGTCTTCTACCATCTCAGGGTTGGCGCTGTCCATATCGATTTTGTTTATGACAGGGATGATCTCAAGGTCGTGATCTAAAGCCATGTACAGGTTAGAGATGGTCTGTGCCTGAATACCTTGTGTGGCATCTACAACCAACAAGGCTCCTTCACATGCAGCGATGGAACGTGATACCTCGTAAGAGAAGTCAACGTGACCGGGAGTGTCAATGAGATTTAATGTATAGTTGACACCGTCTTTTATATAATTCATCTGAATGGCGTGACTCTTAATAGTGATGCCACGCTCTCTCTCTAAGTCCATGTCGTCAAGAACTTGGTTGACCAATTCCTTCTGTGATAAGGTCTTGGTGTTCTCCAAAAGTCTATCTGCTAAAGTGCTCTTACCGTGATCGATATGAGCAATGATACAAAAATTTCTAATCTTATCCATATTGCTGCAAAGATAAGAAAATTAGCAATTAACAATTTATAATGGAATAATTATTTTTTTAAGACAAGGAGACAATAAGTAGAGACGCATCGATGATTCATTAAAACATAAATAAGCATTGACACGTCTCAACGATGCAATGTTATACTTCGATGGTAAAAGTTTAAAATTCATTAAAAAAATCGTTTTTATCCTTTCTTAATTCCAAAAATAAATTGTAAATTTGTCGGTCTTTTTCAGAACATTATGTTCTGGTGTTTTGTTTGAAAATTTATTGTATTAACATATAAAAAATAAATAATTATGGCAAAAATTAAAGTAGGTATTAACGGTTTCGGTCGTATTGGTCGTTTCGTTTTTAGAGCAGCTCAAACTCGTAATGACATTGAAATAGTAGGTATAAACGACTTATGTCCTGTTGACTATTTAGCATATATGTTGAAATATGACACTATGCACGGTCAATTTGACGGTACAATAGATTTCGACGTAGAGAAAAATCTTCTTATCGTCAATGGTCAAAATATCCGTATCACAGCTGAGAAAGATCCAGCTAACTTGAAATGGAATGAAGTAGGCGCAGAATACGTCGTTGAATCAACAGGTTTGTTCCTTTCAAAAGACAAGGCTCAGGCTCACATCGAAGCTGGCGCTAAATATGTCGTTATGTCGGCTCCTTCAAAAGACGATACTCCAATGTTCGTCTGTGGCGTTAACGAGAAAACATACGTTAAAGGAACACAATTCGTTTCTAACGCTTCATGTACAACAAACTGCTTGGCTCCAATAGCAAAAGTATTACACGACAACTTCGGTATCGAAAGCGGTTTGATGACAACAGTTCACTCTATTACAGCAACACAGAAGACTGTCGATGGTCCATCATTGAAAGACTGGCGTGGCGGTCGCGCTGCATCAGGCAACATCATCCCTTCATCAACCGGTGCTGCTAAGGCTGTTGGTAAAGTCATCCCTGAATTAAACGGCAAACTCACAGGTATATCAATGCGTGTTCCTACATTAGATGTTTCTGTCGTTGACCTCACAGTGAACCTTCAAAAACCAGCTTCAAAAGAGGCTATCTGCAAAGCTATGAAAGACGCTTCTGAAGGTGAACTCAAAGGTGTTCTCGGTTACACAGAAGACGCAGTCGTTTCATCAGACTTCTTGGGTTGCACATTGACATCAATCTTCGACGCTAACGCTGGCGTTTATCTCACAGATAAATTCGTGAAAGTCGTTTCTTGGTACGATAACGAAATCGGTTACTCAAATAAAGTATTAGACTTGATTGCTCATATGGCAACAGTTAATGGTTGATTGAGAAACAATCAATAGTTAACAATTAATGGTTTTGGGGACGCAATTTTTTGCGTCTCTATGCTTTTAGGAGTCGTAATTTTTAATATTCATTTTATGAGAAAACATTATTTTTTATTCTTATTAATAGGAATGTTGTTGGTGTCATGCGGTAAAGATAAAGACAATGACAACAATAACAATGGTGGCGGAAATGCTGGCACAGAGACATTGCTTCCAACAGTGACAACGATAGAGGTTACTGATATTACAGCTACATCAGCTATATGTATTGCAGAGGTGGAGAATGATGGCGGTGCGGAAGTGACAAAGAGAGGTGTAGAATATGCTTGTGCTTCGTTCAGTGGACCAGATCACGATTGTCACATGGGAGTGATATATGCAGGTTCTGGTGTAGGAGAGTTTCAATGTGAGATGACAGATTTGTATGCTAACGGAACGTTTTACGTAAGAGCTTTCGCTACAAATAAAGCGGGGACATCATACGGAGAGGAGATCGTCTTCACTACAACAGATCCATACAATGGATATGAATATGTAGATCTCGGTCTGCCATCAGGCGTGAAATGGGCTACTTGTAACATAGGCGCTAACACACCAATAGAATACGGACATCATTACGCTTGGGGAGAAACTATGCCGAAGATTAATTATTCTGATGCTAACTGTAAGACATATGGAACGCAGATGTCTGATATATCTGGCGATGCAGAGTATGATGTCGCACGATATACATGGGGCGGCGAATGGAGAATACCTACTGAAAGTGAGATTAGAGAACTTAAGGAATATTGTGAATGGAGATGGATTGAAAAAGATGACGCTAAAGGTTGTGAGGTGACAGGTCCTAATGGAAGTAGTATCTTTATGCCAGCCGCAGGTTTTGCATTAAATCAAGACCCATTGGCATTTGTAGATGTACAAGGATATTATTGGGCATCAACACCACAATCAGAGAATGAAGATCCTTTTGGAGGATATTCATGCAGCCTCTCATTCTTTGATGGCAATGTCCCTATCACATGGTTTAGCCGTTACGCAGGATTGTCGGTGAGACCTGTCGTAGATTAAATGTCAATATTACTTTGATACCTATAAACTCAGAATCTAATCTTCTTAAGGTTCTGAGTTTTTTTATTTCTTAATTTTTTTTAACAATACTATTGATTTTAGGGAAAAAGCGTATTAACTTTGCAAGTCTAATACAAAGAAGCTATGAATTATCCCGATACATATTCTAAAGAAGAACAGCATGAAATGGATAGGCAGTATGATATTCTGCTTGAAGCATGGAAAGGTGAAAAAAAAGATGCTGATATAGAACTTGTTAGAAAAGCATATGAGTTTGCAGCATTGGCTCATAAAGACGCTCGTCGTAAGTCGGGAGAACCTTATATCTTTCATCCAATAGCTGTCGCTATAATAGTGGCTCAAGAGATCGGAATGGGAGCTACATCGATAACAAGTGCGCTTCTCCACGATGTGGTGGAAGATACAGAATATACCTCAGAATTTATTGAAACAGAGTTCGGAGCTAAAGTGGCTCGCGTAGTTAAAGGACTCACCAAACTCAGCAGCATCGACTTCCAGAATAGCATAGAGAGCATACAGGCAGAGAACTATCGTAAGATAGTTAATACAATGGCAGAGGATATTCGCGTCATTCTCGTTAAGATAGCTGATAGGTTGCATAATATGAGAACATTAGAGTCGATGGCTCATCATAAACAGCTGAAGATAGCTTCTGAGACAGTGTCGTTCTACGCACCTCTCGCTTATCGACTCGGACTTTATGCCATTAAGATGGAACTCGAAAATCTTTGCCTGAAATATATCAACCCTCAAGTGTATGAGTCGGTGTCGAGACAGATGGATAAGATAAGAGAAGGCAAGATTAAAGAACTTCAAGATTTTATCGAACCTGTTAAGAAAGAGTTGGAAAAGGTCGGTATCAAAGCAGAAATGAAAATCCTCGAAAGAAGTCAGAGTAGTCTCTGGGAGAGGATGCACCGATATGGACTTTCGTTGGATGAGATTTATGATGCCTTCGTGCTGAGAATCATAATAGACTGTCCGGCAGAGGAGGAGAAGATTCAATGTTGGCAGACCTTTGGTGTGATGACAATGTTCTATCGACCAAATAATTCGAGACTGAGAGATTGGCTGTCGTTTCCTAAGACCAATGGCTATGAGTC
This sequence comes from Lentimicrobiaceae bacterium, assembly GCA_015061295.1. Taxonomy (GTDB): domain Bacteria; phylum Bacteroidota; class Bacteroidia; order Bacteroidales; family F082; genus Limimorpha. The sequence goes on along the minus strand of SUWU01000019.1, from coordinate 29,335 downwards.
GATACATGCTGTCTTTATGAGTGGTGAAGGTAATTGGATTGAGACACAGATACGTACCCGGAGGATGGACATCGTGGCAGAACGAGGCGTGATGGCATACCTTAAATATAAGAACGATCTCAACGGAGCTGAAAATACTCTTAAATCGTGGATCGATAATGTTAAGAACCTGACAGATACGAGCGACTCATCGGCTATAGAATTTATCAATAGCTTTAAGCTCGACCTCTTCAACGACGAGATATTTGTCTTCACACCAAAAGGCGAGATGAAAAATATGCCTAAAGGCTCAACGGTACTCGACTTCGCATATATGATACATAGCGAGATAGGTAATCATTGTATCGGAGCTAATGTCAATAAGAAACTTACGACGATAGATTATGTCTTAAACATGGGCGATCAGGTTGAGGTTATTACTTCGGAACATCACGTGCCTCATGAAAAATATTTCGACATCCTCGTCACTTCTTTGGCAAAGTCGCGACTTAAAGCTGGATTGAAAGATTATAGAAAGACTTTCAAAGAGCAAGGTAAGAAGAAACTTCAAGAGATGTTTGAGAAGTTGGGAGTCGATTTTAGCAAACAGAACAGAAACATCGCCGCAGAGAAAGCTAAGTTGTCGGGACGCATCGACCTTTATTATTATGTGGCGATAGATAAGATAACATTACACGATATTGAATCGTTCTTTAAGACTGCAAACAACTCTAATCTCTTCTTGAAGATACTCACTTTCGGATTGGCAGGTAACGCTAAGACATCTGACGTTAAAAATGAAGACAAGAGAGAATATACTATTTCAACATGTTGTAACCCAATACCTGGCGATGACGTAGTGGCAATAACATTCCCAAATCAGCCTGTGCAGATACACCGCCCTGATTGTCCTAACGCCATTGACCTGATGTCGAGATATGGTAAAAATATCGTTAAGGCAAAATGGCAGCTGAGCGAGGATTTTGCTTTTATGGCGACATTGAAAATATCTGGCGTGAATAAGAAAGGTTTTGGAACAGAGTTGTTTGCCCTGTTGAGCGAGAAATTTAAACTCGACCTATATTCAATAAAGATGCAGAGCGAGGGCGGCATGGTCGATGTCATAGTGTCGTTCTATGTAGATAATTTAAAACAACTGGAAGAGATAATAGCAGAGACAAGAAAGTCGAAACTTGTCAAGAAAGTTGTTAGAATGGAAAGAAACACAGAGGTTTAATTAATTTTTCTCTTTTTATATTTTTTTCATATATCGTACCGAGATTTTTATTAATTTTGAACGCTAAATAGATATGCCTTCCGCATGGGTTCTGTAGTAAGAACCATATTTAGCCTTAATTTTGTTAATTATTAAAAATCAATAAAGTACTATGGCAAAAATAGATTTGCTTCTTGGATTACAGTGGGGCGACGAAGGTAAAGGTAAAGTCGTTGACGCACTCACACCTCATTATGATATAGTAGCTCGTTTTCAAGGTGGACCTAATGCAGGACACACTATCGAGTTTGACGGAAAGAAATTCGTCTTGCATACTATTCCTTCAGGTATTTTCAACGAAAAATGTGTCAACGTCATCGGTAATGGCGTTATTATAGATGCTAAGATTTTTAAAGACGAGATTGATAGACTCGCTACAAGTGGCATCGATATAAAAGACAGACTCTTGATTTCAAATAAGGCTCATCTCATCATCCCAACACATCGCGCCTTAGATGCTGCTAATGAAAGAGCTCTTAAAGATAATAAGATAGGTTCTACCCTGAAAGGCATCGGCCCTACTTATACCGATAAAACAGCACGTCGTGGCTTACGTATAGGCGACATAGCATCTGATGACTTTAAGACTCGTTATGAGAGACTTAAAAATATTCACCTCGAACAAATAAGAAACCTTAACTTCGATATGAATGAGCTTCTTCTCGACAAAATGACTTTTGCTCAATACGAAGAAGAGTGGTTCAAAGCTATAGAGTTCTTGAAACAGTTTAACTTCATCGAAAGCGAATATTTTATCAATAAGTCATTAGACGAAGGTAAACGTATCCTCGCTGAAGGCGCTCAAGGTACTCTCTTAGATGTTGACTTCGGAAGCTATCCTTTTGTTACATCATCGTCGGCCATAGCCGCTGGAGCTTGCTCTGGCCTCGGCGTGGCACCAAGCAGAATAGGTAAGGTGTTCGGTATCTTCAAAGCTTATTGTACACGCGTCGGCACAGGTCCTTTCCCAACAGAACTCTTCGATGAGACAGGCGAGAAACTTCGTCAAAATGGTCATGAGTTTGGCTCTACTACAGGACGCGCTCGTAGAACAGGATGGCTCGACCTCCCTGCTCTTAAATACTCCGTCATGCTTAACGGCGTCACTAACCTCATGATGATGAAGTCTGATGTCATGGATGACTTTGAAGAGATAAAAGTAGCTACAGCCTATAACTACAAGAACGAGAAGATAGACTATCTTCCGTTCGATGCTTGTACTCAGACAATGACTCCTGTACTCGAATCTTTCAAAGGCTGGAATCAAAAGATCGAAAAAGACATACCTCGTCAACTGAATAAATATATTGAGTTTATTGAAGAATACGTAGGCGTGCCTATCACTCTCGTGTCATACGGACCCGACCGTACAGAATGTATTGAAAGAAAAGCAAAATACTCTCTTTGATAATGTATAATGTACAATGTATAATTTCATTGACTTAAAATATGTATTATGAATTATAGAAAGATTTCTACAAAGGTTAAGGCTGTTGCTTTAGCCTTTGTTTTTATTTTTATGATGGCTTCATGCTCGAACAATGAGAGCCATTTTATCTCTGATGCTAAGCAGAGAGCCGATGTCGAAAAAGACCTTAATGTGAAGATGTCGCAACTTCCTAATGGCGATTATTTCTCAATCCTGGATGAAAATATGCCTCAACAGGAGAAAGAAGCTCTGCAATTTCTTTATGCTTATATGTTTGATGGTGATGTGACCGACTACAGCGGTGAGTTTTATCATAAAAATGTGAAGGCTGCTTTCAAGGCAAGAGAAGAGATGCCATGGGGAAAAGACATACCAGAGAGAGAGTTTAATCATTTCGTGATGCCCGTCAGAGTTAATAACGAAAACTTAGACGACTCACGTTTTGTGTTCTATGAAGAACTGAAAGACAGGGTGAAAGACTTGTCGTTGAACGATGCAGTCTTAGAGATAAATCACTGGTGCCACGAGAAGGCTAACTACAAAGGCTCCGATTCAAGGACGAGCTCTCCTTTGGCAACAGTGAAGACTTCATGGGGACGCTGCGGCGAGGAATCGACTTTCTTGGTGGCAGCTTTACGCGCTATGTGTATTCCTGCACGTCAGGTATATACTCCTCGCTGGGCTCACTGCGACGACAACCACGCTTGGGTTGAAGCATACGTAGATGGCGAGTGGCATTTCCTCGGCGCCTGTGAACCAGAACCTGTACTCGACCTCGGATGGTTCAACGCTCCTGCTTCACGATGCCTGCTCCTTCATACCCGCGTCTTCGGTCGTTACTATGGTCCTGAAGAAGTGATCGACGTAACACCAAATCATACAGAGATTAACGTGGTTCATAACTATGCAGAGACTTCAAAGATGACTATAAAAGTAGTTGATGAGAATGGTAATCCTGTTCCTGATGCAAGAGTGGAGTTTAAGATTTATAACTACGCTGAGTTCAGTGGAGTGGCAGTGAAATTCACCGACGAAAAAGGCGAGACATGGATGTCGGCAGGTAATGGCGATATGATGGCTTTCGCTTCTAAAGACGGTAAGTTCGGCTTTGCCGAAATGCCTTTCGGCGAGAAAGAAGAACTCGTCATCAGCCTCGATAAAGAAAATGGCGATGAGATGATAATAGAATACGACATCACTCCTCCTGCTCAGAATGCAAGAATGCCTGAAGTGACAGCAGAGATGCGCGCTGAGAACGACAGACGCTTCGCATACGAAGACTCTATACGTAACGCATATATCGCTTCATTCCCAAGAAATATCGAGGATGAGGAAGTACTTGCTCTCGTAGAGAAATCGTGGGGTAACTATCAGACTATCCTCGACTTCATCGCTTACGCAGAAAAGAACGACAATCGTCAAAAAGCTATAAACCTCTTGAAAGAGATTAGCGATAAAGACTTACGCGATGTCACTATGGATGTACTCGTCGATAACTTGGATTTTACAGTAGATGGCGAAGGCGATATTTACAATGCTTATATCTTGAATCCTCGCGTGTCAAGTGAGATGATAAGACCTTATAAGAAAGAACTCTCTAATTATTTCGATAAGGAAACAAGTGAGAAATTCAGAAACAATCCGCAAGAACTCGTCGAATGGATAAAAGATAATATCGCTACAAACGATAATGGCCGTGTTATAATGTTGCCTACAAGTGTTGTTAAATCGATGGTGACCGATTATCGTTCAAGAGGTATCTTCTTCGTCTCGATGGCAAGATCCTTAGGCATCGCCTCACGCATAGATCCTGTCACAGCTAAAGTTCAATATCTTAAAGATAACAATTGGATCGATGTGAATTTTGAAGAAGAAGTGACAGAAGCTGTTCCAACACAACAAGGCACCTTGATGGCAGAATATGTCCCTTCAGGAGCCTTGACAGACCTTCGTTATTACACACATTTCTCTATCAAGAAATTCAACGGAAGAAGATTTGAGTTGCTCGCCTATGATGCCAAAGATCCAGGAATGGACTTCGGAGAACAATATTCTACATTATTTGAAAATGGCTTGGCATTAGATCCTGGTTATTACGTTTTGACAACAGGAACGAGATTGTCGGATGGCAGCGTACTTGCACGTACTACATTCTTTAACATTGAGCCAGGTAAAACGACAAACATCGATTTGGTGATGAGAGAGCCAGAGAAAGGATTGAGAATAATAGGTAACTTCAATTCAGAAAACAGATATGTCCCAGTTAATGAGACAGAGGACAAGAGTTTGTTACAGACTACGGGACGCGGCTTTTATGTGTTGGGACTTCTTGATGGTGGCAGTGAGCCTACGACACACGCGATGCAGGATGTCGCTGCTGTAAAAGCACAATTAGATGAGTGGGGAAGAAGTTTCATCTTCTTGTTCCAAAATGAAGAACATAAGAAGAACTTCGACTTGAAGAACTTCTATAATCTTCCTGCTAACTTGACTTTCGGATTTGATGATGGCTCTATGTTGAAGGAGATTGTCGCTAATATGAGACTTCAGAATAATAATCTCCCGATATTCATAGTTGCTAACACACAGAACGAGATTGTCTTTATCTCACAAGGCTACACCATCGGCTTGGGAGAACAACTGATGAAGGTGATAGAAGAACTTTGAGATAATTGACAATGTATAATGTATAATGTATAATGTATAATGTATAATGTATAATGGGGACGTGGTATTACCGCGTTCCTTTTTTTGTCAATAGCCTTTCCTAAAAAAGTCTTGACTTTTAGTGTTTTATGTCTTATATTTGTTGTCATCAAATAATAAAATATAAATGAATAAACCTATGAAAAGAATATTTATAGTTATAATTAGTACTTTTGTGTTGTGTGGCTCTTGTAAAGAAACTATTCCTGCTTTTTCTCAACAGATGAGGAGATATCTTCCATACCAAGATGGTAATATTGTACTATATACATCTTCTGTGAATGATACAATACAATTTGTTGCAAATAATGTCGATTTCACAGATGAACATAAGCATTCCTTTGGTTGCAAATGTGGAGGTGTGACAGAATTGAAAGGTAATATGCAATCTGAGACTTTATCTATAGAATATCTCATGATCTGTGACGAGTCGAAAATAGAAATTAATGCAATGATTAAACATGATGAAATTGTGGTAAAGACATATTCAAAAAAATATTCATATAATTCATATGCAGAAGACGTCATAGATTTAATAGGTGACACAATTACCTTACAAAGTGACAACGGGGATAATATGATATTACGGAAAGACGAGGGGATTATATGTCTCTCTATCGATGATTTAAAATACCAAATAATATTATGAGATAATTAGTTATATCAATAGTTATATTTTTATATGGTTTAGATTTAATCTCGCAAGATTGTATAAGTGTTTTGCCAACTAAAAATTAACGTGAGTTCGATATAAGGAACTATCAAATAATCAAGCAATAATCTTCATCAGATAAACTTGAACCCTGTAAGGGTTACAGATAGCAGGCAGACGATGAAGCGTCAGCGTAATCTCTGCTCAAGATGGGCCGAGAGCAATCAAAGCGCTGTAGGCGCGACAGAGTTCTGCCGTCCCTACAGGACTTGTGTGATGGTCTGTCGTTGTTTGGCAGGTGTTCCGTTTCACTACACACCTGCTTTGTGTTCTTGCGTCCTTACGGGACTGCTTGTAAGAGATTAGAATAATGTCAATTGATTTTGCCATCTTCGATTGAATGTTTTTTAACTGTTTCATTAAAAAACTTGCAGAAGTCGTATGCTATATAGAAAATTCCAATAACTTTGCTGTCGGATAACATAACGTTTTGTTCTTTTTGTTAGCACTTTAAAGATACAAAAAATATCGTTATGTTATTCATTTTTAGTAAATTATTTTATATCGAACTCACGTTAAAATAGGTTGAATATATTATGAAACGATAATAACAGATACTATAAGAGAATAGTGAAGAATTGACACTGACATTGACATTGACATTGACATTGACACTGAACTCTGAACACTGACACTGTCATAGTCATAGTCATTGTCAATATCATAGTCATAGTCATAGTCACAACTTTATCGAGAACTTCTTGAGTCTTTCGTCGAGCATGTTTTCTGGAATGGTGTCGGAGATGTTTTTTGCTATGACATTTAACAGTTTCTCTTTTACGTAGTCGTTTCTCACAACTAAAGAAATCTCCCTGTTAGGCTCAGGGTTGACTATAGGTCGCACGTTAGCCTTCTGTTTCTCGCTGAGGAAGTCGAGGTGTAGCTCTGGAATGATGGTGTAGCCTCCGTTGGTGTCAACGATCTTTACTAAGGTGTCGATGCTGCCAGCCTCGTATGTCGTCGAGAATCCCGATTCCGACTCACAGAGTCGCATCACTTGGTTACGGAGACAATGTCCTTCCTTTAAAATCCAAAGATGATCGGTCGGGAGATGACGCATCTCATATTCGTTTATTATGTTATATAAAGGCTCAGTAGGAGAGACGTAGGCAAAGAACCTCTCGTAATAGATCGGTATTTCAAGTAGATTCGGATTGTTGAGCGGAGTAGCCAACAATGCCATGTCGATTTCAGCCTTCTCTAACTGATTTATAATCTCAGCTGTTGTAATCTCCTTGACGTGAAGGTTGATATTAGGATTTCTTTCCTGAAGAATGTTAAATAATTTTGGTAAGATATAAGGTGCAACAGTTGGAATAATGCCGAAGGTTACCTTGCCCGACTCTTGTTCTTTCTCGCTAAGAGCCAGCTCTTTAAATTGTTTTGCGTTGTATAATATCACTTTAGCCTGAGCCAAGAGTGTGACTCCGATAGGAGTAGGCTCAATAGGTTGAGTCTTCCTATCGAAGATGTTAATCTCTAACTCTTGCTCTAACTTTTGTATCATCATGCTGAGCGTAGATTGTGTCACGTGGCACGACTCTGCCGCTTTCGCAAAATGACGGTATTTCTCTACCGCGACGATATATTCCAACTGTTGTAATGTCATGATTACAATTTTCTACTTATCTCTTTTATTGTGTAGCCTTCTATGATGTCGCCGACTTTGATGTCGTTATATCCATCGATGTTAAGACCGCATTCAAAGCCTGCGCTGACTTCCTTGACATCGTCTTTATAGCGTTTCAATGAGCCGAGAGTGCCTGTGTGAACTACGATGCCATCTCTGATGATACGTATCTTGGTCTGACGGTTGACTTTACCATCGAGCACCATACAACCTGCGATACGACCGACTTTACTGATGTTGAACACCTCTCTGATTTCGATGTTACATGTGACGACTTCTTCTATTTCAGGAGCCAACATACCTTCGATAGCAGATTTAATCTCTTCGATGGCTGTGTAAATGATAGAGTAGAGGCGGATGTCGATTTCTTCTTTCTCAGCAAGACGACGTGCTTGAAGTGTAGGACGAACGTTGAAACCAACAATGACAGCGTTTGATGCTGAAGCCAATAAGATGTCAGACTCGCTGATAGCTCCAACAGATTTATGGATAACGTTGACTTGTACCTCTTGTGTTGAAAGTTTCAATAATGAGTCAGCCAAAGCTTCTGATGAACCGTCAACGTCAGCCTTAACGATGATGTTAAGTTCTTTGAAGTCGCCTATGGCGATACGTCTTCCGATTTCATCTAAGGTGATATGTTTCTGAGTACGTAAGCCTTGCTCTCTTTGTAACTGTTGACGACGTGTCACGATAGCTTTCACTTCTTTCTCATCGTTGAGTACGTTGAAGTTGTCGCCAGCTTGAGGAGCGCCGTTGAGACCTAACATCAAGACTGGTGTTGAAGGACCTGCTGATTTCACAGATTTGTTCTGCTCATTGAACATAGCTTTTACCTTACCATATGTCGTTCCAGCAAGTACCATGTCGCCGACCTTCAATGTTCCGTCTTGCACCATGATCTTAGCAACGTAACCGCGACCTTTGTCTAAAGCCGACTCAATGATAGTTCCTTTTGCAGCTTTCTTAGGATTAGCTTGAAGGTCTAAGAACTCAGCTTCCAACAAGACCTTGTCTAATAATTTATCGACGTTGAGACCTTGTTTAGCAGAGATCTCTTGCGACTGATATTTACCTCCCCATTCTTCAACGAGGATGTTCATCTGTGATAACTCTTGATATATCTTCTGTACGTTAGCTGTTGGCTTATCTATTTTGTTTATAGCGAATACGATAGGCACGTTAGCAGCTTGAGCGTGGTTGATAGCTTCAACAGTCTGAGGCATGACGCTATCGTCGGCAGCGATAACGATGATGGCAACGTCGGTGAGACTTGCACCACGAGCACGCATAGCTGTAAAGGCTTCGTGACCTGGAGTATCCAAGAATGAGATCTTCTTGCCTGATGCTGTTGTTACTTCATAAGCACCTATATGTTGTGTGATACCACCAGCCTCACCAGCCGCTACGTTGGCGTTACGGATGCTGTCTAACAACTTGGTCTTACCATGGTCAACGTGACCCATGACAGTGACGATAGGAGCTCTTGGAATGAGATCTTCTGGTCTGTCCTCTTCTTCGTTGCTCGACAAGGCTTCTTGAACGTCGATGCTGATGAACTCTACCTTGAAACCAAACTCTTCCGCTACTAAGGTTAATATCTCTGCATCAAGACGTTGGTTGATAGAGACGAAGACACCTAAACTCATACATGTGGAGATAACCTTGGTGACAGGGATGTTCATCATGGTTGCCAACTCGTTGGCGGTGACAAACTCTGTAACCTTGAGTATCTTCTTTTCTTCCAATTCGTGGAGTCTTTCTTCCTCCATCTCGTTGGCTATGTTATGACGTTTCTCACGACGGTGCTTCGAGGTCTTCGATTTGCCAAGAGGCGACAAACGTGCAAGCGTCTCCTTAATTTGTTTTTGGATTTCTTCGTCAGACAACTCAGCTTTTTCTTCTACAACAGGCTTAGCAGTCTTCTTGAACTTATCGTGTTTACGTCTGTCTTCGTTAGGTTTGCCACCTTGCTTGTTCTTGTTACCGTTATTATTGCTGTTATTGTTGCTGCCAGAATTGTTGTTCTCGTTAGCGTTGCCTTCGGTGTTGATACGTTTACGTTTTTTCTTCTTGTCTTTATTGAATGACTTGTTGTCATCACCCGATGAAGCAATAGGTTGTTTCGACTTAGGTTTACGTTCACTCGGAAGCTCTATTTTGTCGAGAATCTTAGGACCTTCCAATTTCTTCACCTGAGTAGGAATGAAGTTAGAAGGCTGTTGGCTGTTAGCAGCTTGCTGCTGACTGTCAGTTGCAGGCTGTTGGCTGTTATCTGTTGGCTTATTCTCAACTTTGTTGCTTTGTTGTTGAACTTTTACATTCTGCTTGTCGTTGTTGTTTTTGCCAACATTCTGATTATGTTTATTATCTTTATTGTTTTTCTTGTCTTTATTCTTTTTCTCTTCCAATGGTATCTTGCCTAATACGGTGATTTGGATGTTACCATTGTTTTTTATGTCCGAATTGTTTTTTATGTCCTTTTTAGATTCTTTGTTGTTATCTTTTAAAGAAGACAATATTTCTTCTTTAACTTCTTTTTTAGGTTCTTCTTTGACTTGAGGAGTCTCTTTTTGCACTTCTTTCACTTCCTCAATCTTCTTAGGAGTTTCTTGTTGAGGCTGAGGATTTACCTTCTTTTCTTCTTTCACTTCCTCTTTTTTAGCCTCTTCTTTCTTCTCTTGTTTGTTTTGAGGGGCGGTCTCTGTTTCAGGATTAGGTGAAGTCTTCTTAGTCTCCTCCTTTTTCTCAGGAGCGACTTTTTTAACATTCTTCACCTCAGGTCCATTGTAACGAATAGAGATCTCTTCTTCTTCGATGTCATCAATATTATTCTTAATTGTTGACTCCACGGTGATGCTCTTGCCTTTATAGCTGAGCTCTCCTATTTGGTCGGCATTTTTCTTGACCTCTTTCTCACCTTGATATTCTTTCACAAGAAGAGAATACATCTCTTCGTTGAGTTTGGTGTTAGGTGCTGATTCTATTTTATAACCTTTCTTGCCTAAGAATTCGACGATTGTGGACATGCCAATATTGAACTCTCTTGCGGCTTTAGATAATCTGATATTTAACTTTGAATCTTCGGACATATATAATTTTTAATGTTATTAATTTCTATTATTTATTGATCGTCATCTTCGAACTCAGCTTGAAGTATTGCTATGACTTCTTGTACTGTCTCCATTTCGAGGTCGGCACGTGTGGCTATCTCTTCAGGAGTGTAGGCGAGGACAGCCTTAGCTGTGTCGCATCCCATATTTCTCAAACATTCGATGACCCATTCATCTATCTCATCAGCAAATTCTTTAAGATCGACATCGTCTTCCATCTCGGCTTCTTCGGTGTTACGATAAACATCAATTTCGTAGCCTGTCAATTTTCCAGCCAATTTAATGTTGTAACCGCCTTTGCCGATAGCGAGACTGACTTGGTCGTTTTCCATATATACTTCAGCCAATTTCTTAGCCTCATCAATTACGATAGAAGAAATCTTGGCAGGGCTTAATGCTCTGGTGATGAATAAATCAGGTTTTGTTGTGTAGTTGATAACATCGATGTTTTCGTTACGAAGTTCTCTCACGATGCCGTGGATACGAGAACCTTTCATACCAACGCAGGCTCCTACAGGGTCGATGCGGTCGTCGTATGATTCAACAGCGATCTTGGCTCTCTGTCCTGGCTCTCTGACGATTTTACGAATGGTAATCAATCCGTCATAAACTTCTGGTACTTCCATCTCGAACAAACGTTGTAAGAAGATCTCTGATGTTCTTGATAAGATGATGACAGGAGATCCGTTTTTGCTTTCAACGCTCTTGACGATAGCTCTGATGGTATCACCCTTTTTATAGTTATCTGATGGGATTTGTTCTGCTCTTGGGAGTGTCAGTTCTATGCCATCTTCATCTACTATTAATATCTCTTTACGCCATACTTGATAAACTTCAGCGGTGATGATGTCGCCAACTTTATCTTTGTATTTCAAGAAAATATTTTCTTTCTCATACTCCATTATTTTAGTCTGAAGGTTCTGGCGTATTGCTAAGATCTCTCTTCTTCCGAAGTCGTGAATATTGAGAATTTCAGCTACTTCTTCACCTACTTCAAAGTCTGGCTCTATCTTGATAGCATCGGAGTAAGCTATCTCACTCAGTGGATCTTGGACGTTGCCGTCTTCAACAACGTAACGTTTATGATAGACTTCGAGGTCACCTTTGTCGATATTGACGATGATGTCGAAATATTCATCGCTGCCGTATTTCTTGATAAGAGTTGCATTGAAGACATCTTCTAAGATGTGCATCATTGCTTCGCGGTCAATGTTTTTAAACTCTTTAAATTCAGAAAAGGTGTCGATTAAATTAAGTGTTTCCATGTTTATTCTTGAAACTTAAAAGTTAATGTATGGTTTAATTTCTTTTATATCGTTGAATGATAATTCAGATGGCTCGGCGTAAACTGTTTTCTTCAGTTTGCCTAACATTTTCACAGTAGCCTCCTGAACGTTGAGTAGCTCCTCTGTGAACGATAACAGCTTATACAATTTCTTTACTCCATCGTTGTTGGTTATTTCAAGATCTTTCTCTATGTATTTGTTCAACTGACGATGTTTTAGAAGAGGGTAGTCTATGCCTGCTGATGAGACGCTGAGTTCGTAATCTTCAACTTCTCTGTCGAGTCGGCCTTCTATGAAACGACTCAACGCAACGCAATGATCTATAGTTACAGAACTGTCAGCATCGATATATAAATTGATGACGTTGCTTTTTGATACCGTCACATCTACCACGAATCTGTCGCTATCTGCTAAAGCCTCTGATGATAAGTCTATTATCTGTTCCTTTGTAATCATAATTTTTTGCAATAAAAAAACCTGTTACATTCCGTAGCAGGTCTTCAATTAACTAAAACTTGTTTTGTTGTCGAACAAGGATTCGAACCTTGACAGGCAGAACCAAAATCTGCAGTGCTACCATTACACCATTCGACAATCATTATTTCGTATCTTGAATGTGGGTGCAAAAATACAACTTTTTTTAATACATGCAACAAAAAAAATATTTTTTTTAAGATTTTTTGTAATCAGAATTAATTGATAAAAAATTATACATTAAGCACTATAAATATATGAATTATATCTTATCTTTGCAAATTGTGTATTATTAATATGAATGAAGATAAAAATTAAATAAAATACAAATGAGTTTCAAGAAGTTAAATAACATTACGGGGTGGTTTGTTTTCCTTATTGCTACCATCGTTTATTTCCTGACGTTAGAGCATACCGTCAGTTGGTGGGACTGTGGTGAGTATATCTCGACAGCTTATAAATTACAAGTAGGGCATCCGCCAGGAGCTCCTCTCTTCCAGATGATAGGAAGATTTTTCTCTCTCTTTGCCTTCGGTGATGTCACTAAAGTCGCTCTTATGATAAATGCGATGTCGGCTTTATGTAGCAGTTTCACAATTTTATTCTTATTCTGGACCATCACTCTTCTGACAAGAAAGATATGGATGAAAGAAGGCGAAGATGCTCCTTTATACAATAAGATAGTAGTCATAGCTACAGGTGTTGTCGGCGCGTTAGCTTACACTTTCTCCGATACCTTCTGGTTCTCTGCAGTGGAAGGTGAGGTTTATGCTATGTCATCGTTATTCACAGCCATAACATTCTGGGCTATATTGAAATGGGAACAAGTGGCAGATGAGCCTTACAACTATAGATGGATAATATTTATAGCTTATCTGATAGGCCTTTCTGTTGGTGTTCACCTCTTAAACCTCTTGTGTATCCCAGCCGTTGTTTATGTCGTTTATTTTAAGAAATACAAAAAAATCACGTTTAAAGGATTCTTCCTCGCTGGCGTTATATCGGTGGCTTTAGTCGGTTTTATTCAGGTAATACTCATTCCTGCTGTGGTGTCGCTATGTGGTAAATTTGAGCTTTTCTTTGTCAATACATTAGGAGCTCCTTTCAACCTTGGCACCGTCGTATATTTCTTGCTTCTTATCGCACTGATAGTGTTGGGAATTTATTTCACAAATAAATATAAGAAGGTCATCCTTAATACAGCTATCGTTTGTTTGATGTTTATATTGATAGGTTATTCTTCATTCTTTATGCTTGTCATCAGAGCTAATGCAAACACACCTATCAATGAGAACGATCCGAGTGAGGCAGTGTCGATGCTTTCATATCTGAAGCGTGAGCAATATGGTAGCTGGCCTCTTCTCTACGGTCCGTATTATATGGCAAAACCAAGCGCCGCTAATGACGGAACTCCTGTTTATGTGAGAGATGAAGAGAGTGGTAAATATATCATAACAGATAAGAGAGAAGGAACAGAACCTGTATATGATGATAATGTTATGACGATATTCCCTCGTATGTGGAACGGAACAAAGTCGTCATACGTGAACACCTATAATCAGTATATAGATAAATCGAAGATGGTGCCTGTATCTATGAAAAAAGCCGATGGAAGCACAGAGATGGTGATGCGTCCTACTTTTATGCAGAACCTAAAATACTTTATAGGCTATCAATGTAATCATATGTATTGGCGCTACTTTATGTGGAATTTCGTTGGTCGTCAGAATGACATTCAGGGACATGGTGAGTTGCAGAATGGTAACTGGGTTAGTGGTATAGACTTTATTGATAATGCTCGTCTTGGCAGACAAGATAACCTTCCAAAGTCGATGACAAATTCAGGACATACAGAGTTTTATTTCTTGCCTCTGATACTCGGATTGATAGGTCTCTTCTATCACCTGAAACGTGATGCTAAAAACTCGTGGGTGACGTTCCTCTTGTTCTTCATGACAGGTCTTGCCATTGTGATATATTTAAATCAAACTCCTTATCAGCCAAGAGAACGTGACTATGCTTACGCAGGATCGTTCTATGCTTTCTGTATCTGGATTGGCATCGGCGTTCTTGCTGTGGCTGAATTGCTCGAGAAAGTTATCAAGAATAAGATGGCTGTTGCTGTGGTGGCTTTGGTGTTATGTCTCTCTGTCCCAACGGTGATGGCTGCTTCTGGTTGGGAGAGTCACAATCGTTCAGGTAAGACATCTGCTCTCGATTGGGGTAAGAACTACCTTAAAAACCTTCCAGAAAATGCTATAATATTTACACGTGGTGATAACGATACTTTCCCGTTGTGGTATGTTCAAGAAGTGGAAGGCTATCGCACCGATGTGCGTGTATGTAATTACATGCTTTCATCAGGATATTGGTATGTGCATCAGATGGCTCGTAAACAATATGAGTCGGATAAGATGCCTTTGACACTTACATACGAACAATATGAAAATGGTGTCAACGAGCCTATATACATACAAGAGAGATTTAGAGGCACCATAGAACTTAAAGATGCTATCGAGTTTATCAAGAGTGATAGTCCAAAGACAAAGCTGCCTCTGATGTCGGGTGAGATGATTAACTATCTTCCTGCGAGAAATCTTAAGATTACTGTCGATAAAGAGGCTGTGGTGCGTAATGGCATAGTACCTGAGAGCATGAAAGATAAGATCGTTGATGAGATAGTGTGGAAGATACCAGACAATATCAATTATCTATATAAAAATGATTTGATGCTTCTCGACTTTATGGCTACCAACAATTGGGAGCGTGTCGTTTACTTTACAAGTCTTAGCGATATTCAGAATGTCTTAGGCATAGATAAATATCTGCATCAAGAAGGTCTTGCTCATCGTTTCATGCCTGTCGTGGCACCAGATTATATCAAAGGAGCTGGCGGTATTTATATAGATGGTTCTTATGAGTTGCTCATGGCAGATGATATTCGCTGGGGTAACCTTAATGCTGAAGGCGTAGCTGTCGATCCAGAGAGCCGTCGTAATGTGTTGTTTGTAAAACAGGCATATATGCGTCTCGCTCAAGCTCTACAGAAACGTAACCAAAACGACTCCGCTGTGGCTGTCATAGACAGATGCTTGGAGTTTTTCCCAGATGAGAAACTGCCTTATGACTATTATATGCTGATGTATCCTGATATTTATTATAAGGCAGGTGCAACAGAGAAAGGCGACGCATTGGCACGTCAGATAGTGGATAATGCTGTAGATAATCTTCGCTATTATTCAGAGCTTGACGGTAGATTCGCTAATTATTATGTGGAAGATATACGTGATAATCTCGCTGTAATAAACGAGATGTCTAATGCGGCAGATAGAAACAAACGCATCGAATTAGGAATGCAGTTTGAGAAAGTCCTCGATGAGTATTTCTCTAAGTTCTTGCCGTTATTACAGTAAAATGTTGATATAAAAAAAGTCGTAGTTAACTACGACTTTTTTTGTTTCTTGAAGCTTCTTATTAGCAGCCAGATGCCTGCTATCAGGAACGGGATGCTGAGCCATTGTCCCATATCTAATGTCATGTTCTGCTCAAAATCAACTTGAGGGTTTTTGATAAACTCTATCAATATTCTCGAGCCGAAGACTACTATCAGGAAGATGCTGAACATGAAGCCTGGACGTTTGTCGGCTATATCTTGTTTGAAGTAGGCATACAAAAGGTATATGAAGACAGCGATGCAGAATAGAGCCTCGTATATCTGTGTTGGGTGACATGCTGGTATCTCGTCTAAAGGCATTCCGACTGGGAAGTCTCTCACGAACTTGAAGCCCCATGGTAAAGTTGTAGACTCGCCATAAATCTCAGAGTTCATGAGGTTGCCTGTGCGAATGAAGGCGCCGCCTATGGCAACAGGAATGACGATTCTATCCATGATCCATAAAAAAGGTTTGTCTATTTTCTTGGAATAGATGTAAAGTCCTATCAATATTCCAATGGCACCGCCATGACTTGCGAGTCCGCCTTCCCATACATACAGAAACTTAATAGGATTCGATAAGTAGTATTCTGGCTCATAGAAGAGACAATGTCCTAATCTCGCACCGACGATGGTGAATATCAGCATATACATTAATAACTTATCGAGTTTGTCGTCGTCGAGACCTTCTTTCTTATATACTTTCTTCATGATGTAATATCCAACGATGAAGACCATCGCCCAAAGCAGTCCATACCATGCTATAGGTCGCCCTCCCAAGAAATCGGGGAGGTGAAAAATAAAGGGATCAACGTCCCATACAATGTAGTTTAATATCATAGTATTTTTTAATTTTTTGCAAAGATATTATTTTTATTAATAATCCATTCCTCTAAAAAAATCTTTATCTCATTCTGAGATTTTATTGCAAAACAATCTTTGATTTTAGTTTCAGGAATGATGACTTTGTCGAAAGTAAAATCTTTTTGCTTGCAGCTGTTAAATAATCCTTTTCTACTGAGATAATCAGCGAGATACTCTTGCTCTGTCTGTCCAGGAGTTGGAATAAGAAAAGCGTTTCTGTTTAGACGTATCAAATCCATCAACGAAGAATAGCCTCCTCTACATATTATATTCTTCGATTTCTCAACTAATTCTACAAAGAAAGCGTCGTCGGCATGATTGTAGAAAGTCACGTTTTGAGGAAGGTCGCAAGGAAGTTCTGTGTCGTTGGGCTTAGCTCTCAATACAACAATCTTTCCTTCAACATCGCATGATTGCCTGATTACGATGTTCTCTAAGATAGTACGTTGAGGCTCAGGACCTGACAATATCACGAGATAATCTATTTCTTTCTCACGTTCTTGCGCTTCGGAAGTGAAACGGCTGAGAAATCCTATATAATGAGTTTTTACTTTTACCTTTGAGTTATGCGAAAGCTCGCCAGCTAAAGATGGTGATGAACTTATATCAGGAACCCATAACTCGTTGTAATGCTTTATATAAGAATGGTGTATCTTGTTGATGATAGGCTGCGTCCATCTGAAAAATCTCGGTACCTGTATGTTGAGCTGATGCGTGATATACACAGAATAAACATTCTTGCTCCAGCATCCGAATCTGTTGTCGGAGATTACAATGTCGATGTTATGATCTTTGACGATTTTCTCAAGAGCTTTATGTTCTCTCTTGAAATCGATGATGGCACCAGGTATAGATTTTAATAACTTGAAAACTTGAGAGTTGCCTTTGCTGTATGTTGGTTCAAAACCTGGAAGCCTGATAAATTCAAGATTGGGAAATTCTTTTTGAAGAAATGACAATGGAGCTTTGTCTGCTGCTATGATGACATTGTGTCCTAACTCCAATAAACCTCTTACTATAGGTACACATCGTGTGGCGTGACCTAATCCCCAATTCAACGGACATATCAAGATATTCTTTCTCAAATTTTATTTTTTTTGCAAAGATAATAATTTAAGTCAACAAGACAATGATGATGACAATGACAATGACAATGACAATGACGATGACTCTGATATAACACACTTGACGACTTGGAGACTTGGAGACAGAATTATATTTAAATGTTAAAAATAATTAACGTAAATTATTGATATATAATAAAATAAAAGTTGTATATTTGCAATCTAAATCCAAAATTATAAACCTTGATGTTAAAATGGATAATCTTTTATTTTATGAGATAGCTTTGACGTTGATACCAGGAATTGGAGATGTCAATGCTAAGAAGTTGGTGGCTTATTGTGGTGGGGCAGAGGCTGTCTTTCGTGAGAAGAGAAAAAATCTTGCGAAGATACCAGGTATAGCGGAGCGTTCGATTGAGAGTATAGTGTCGCAAGATTCTCTTAGTAGGGCGGAGAAGGAACTGTGTTTTGTAGAGAAGAATAAGATTAAGATATTATATTATCTCAATCACGATTATCCCAAAAGGCTCAAGCATTGTTACGATAGTCCTGTGATAATATATTGTAAAGGAGAAACCGACTTGAATGTTGCAAAAGTTATTGGTGTTGTCGGTACTCGTAATGTGACGGATTATGGTCGCTACCTTTCCGATAATATTATAAAAGAACTTAGTAGTGACGATGTTATGGTTGTCAGTGGTTTGGCGTATGGTGTTGATACTTGTGCGCATAAGGCGGCTTTGAACAACGAGTTAAAAACGGTGGCAGTCTTAGCTCACGGATTTCAGACCATTTATCCTGCAGTAAATGCTAAACTGGCGAAGAGAATCGTGGAACAAGGAGGCTGCCTTTTGACCGAGAATATCAGTGGTGTTCAACCTGATAGAGAGAATTTTCCTAAAAGAAATAGGATTGTAGCAGGTATGATAGACTGTCTGATAGTAGTGGAGAGCGCCTCAAAAGGAGGAGCTCTTATAACCGTCGATATTGCTAACTCTTACGACAGAGATGTCTTCGCTTTTCCTGGTAGGATAGGAGATGCCTTCAGCGAAGGATGTAATAGCATCATCAAAAACAATAAAGCCACACTTCTTCTTAGTGCCGATGATATACGTTATGTGATGCGCTGGGATACCCAGACTAAGACAATACCCAAACAGTTGAAGATGTTCAGAGACTTCAGCGATGACGAGAAAATGATATTAAACCTTTATGAAAATGTCGATATAAAGAACTTAGATGACATTATCACGGAGACGCGACTGTCGTCATCGAAGATAGCCTCTATATTGTTATCCCTCGAATTTGACGGCATAGTAAAGGCTTTGCCTGGTAAACGTTATCAAAAATTATGAATGTTAAAGAAAATTATAGAAAAGATGTTAAAGAAAAAAATGTAACTTTGCGCAAAATAATGCGTAGATGCAAGAAGGAATCGTTATTAAGTCAACGGGCAGCTGGTACGAGGTGCGAGATATTGATGGCACGGTCTCACTCTGTCGCCTAAGAGGTAAGATTCGTCTCGACGGTCTTAGGACAACAAATCCTATAGCGGTGGGCGATAAGGTGTTTTATGAAAGAGAAGTCAATAAAGATACATGTGTCATAAATAAGATATTACCTCGTCATAATGTCATTGTGCGTAAGTCGGTAAATCTCTCTAAAGCATCTCATATCATTGCAGCAAATATCGATCAGGCTATTTTGGTGGCGACGGTGGCACAGCCGAGGACATCGACGGGTTTCATCGACAGATTTTTAGTGACGGCAGAAGCCTATCATATTCCTGTGACTATCGTATTTAACAAGTGTGACTTATACGATGAGGAACAGACCTCTGCGGCGGAGAGTCTAATATCTACTTTTGAAGAGATAGGTTATCAAGCGTTTATGATTTCTGCTGTGACAGGGTTTCAATGTGACAGACTTAGAGATATAATGAAAGATAAGGTGAACCTCTTCTCTGGACACTCTGGCGTCGGTAAATCGGCTCTTGTGAATAGGTTGGATCCTAACCTTAATGTGAGAGTGGGAGAAATATCGGAGGTGCATGAGAAAGGAAAACATACTACCACCTTCTCTCAAATGTTCCCTCTCGACTTCGGAGGTTATATCATTGATACTCCTGGTATCAAAGAGTTCGGCCTTTATGATATGGAGAAAGAGACTCTCGCACAACGTTTTCCAGAGATGCGACGTCTGATGCACGAGTGTAAGTTCTCTAACTGCACACATCAGCATGAACCTCATTGCGCGATAAAAGATGCTGTGGAAAATGGAGATATCGCTGAATGGCGTTACATAGATTATTGTAATATGATGGAAGAATAAAATGTTACGTATGAGAATCTTGTTGTCGTTGTTTCTTTCATTCTTCTCCTTAATACTTGTAGCACAACAAGATCTTACTCCGTATGTGATAGTCGATGAAATAGTGATAGAAGGTAATAACATTACCAAACCTTCTATAATATATCGAGAGATGACTTTCTCTGTGGGAGATACTATATCCGAAAACCGTTTTAATGAAGAAATCAAAATAAGCAAGGAGAATCTTCAGAATACGACTTTGTTTAATTTCGTTGATATTGAAACAATATATGATGGAATAGAAAAGGTTACTATTGTGGTTAAAGTGACAGAGCGTTGGTATATCTGGCCGTATCCTTATCTCGTATATTCCGATAGAAACCTTAACTCATGGTATGAAGCCGATGACTTTAGCCGTTTTAGTTATGGCTTTGACCTTGAATATAAAAACTTTCTCGGACTTAAGCATTCTATCAAGTTGACAATGATAGGTGGATATAACCAAAACTATGGATTCACATATGATGTCCCATATCTTGATAAGAGACAGTCGCTTGGTTTGGAATTTGGTGCAGGATATAAGCGTGACAAGGAAGTGGCTTATGCAACGGAAGCTAACAAAGTGCAATACTTTAACGTTGCTGATGAGTTCGCTAAACAGACTGTATATGTTATGTTGAAACCTTATTATCGCTTTGGTTATCGTAACAGATTGTTCCTCGCAATGGAATATAACGACACTAAATTCTCGGATAGCTTGCCTTCCCTGAATGATGATTTTGTCAATGTCTTCGGAGAGACACGCTTTCAATATATCTCATTGTCATTGACATTTAAAAACGACTTTCGTGATGAACAGAACTATCCTCTCAACGGACATTATCTTGAGATGATGTTACATAAAAATGGAATCGGAGTCTTTGAAACAGCACCCGATGATTTTTATGGTAAAATGACATTCGACTGGTATCAGCCTATAAAAGGTCGCTGGTATTGGGCTTCCAATGTCACTGCTAAATTCTCTTATGGCTCAGACGTGGCTTATTTTCTAAATCAAGGACTTGGATATAAAAACGATTATGTGAGGACCTATGACCTATATGTAATTGATGCAGCAAACTTTGCCTTGATGAAGAATAATCTTAAGTTTGCAATATTAAATCCGACGACAATGTATGTCCCCTTTATCAAGAATGAGCGCTTCGGAAAGATACATCTCGCTTTGTATGCCAATATCTTCTTCGATTGTGCTTATTCGTGGAACATGCCTGGAAATCCATCGTCATTCCTCGATAATAGATTTATCTATGGAACAGGTGTCGGAATTGACTTTGTGACATATTACGACAAGGTTATTCGTTTTGAATACGGCATTAATGATATGGGTGAGACGGGATTGTTTATTCATCTCGTGGCACCAATTTAATTGATATATAATTGGAGATAAAATGAAGATAGCATTATATGGTAAAGCCTTCGGTAGCGACTACGACGAACTTATGAGAGATGTGGTCGATATATTGTCTGATAATGACGTTGATATTGTGATATATAAGCCTTTCTGGAATGACATAAAACATTGTCTTGACGATAGTATATGTTTTAATCTTTTTGATGGCAGCCTGACCGCTGACGACCATGTTGATATGTTGTTTTCCTTTGGAGGTGATGGCACTATATTGGACTCTGTGCCTCTTATAAAAGATACTGAGATTCCTGTGCTTGGGATTAATACAGGTAACTTGGGCTTTCTCTCAAGTGTCTCGACACAGGAGACACGCGATGCTGTGAGAAATATCATCGAGGGTAATTATGAGATTGAGAGACGTAGCATGATAAAAATTAAAGACGATGAAAATCTTTTTGATGGGATTAATTATGCCTTGAATGAAGTTAGCGTGCTGAGAGAAAATAATGGCTCTTTGATAATAGTACATGTATATATCGATGATAAACTGTTGAATACGTATTGGGCAGATGGCATAATATTGGCGACACCTACAGGTTCTACCGCATACTCCATGAGTGTGGGAGGTCCTATCATGACACCTAATACTGATAGTTTTTTGATAACACCTATAGCAGCACACAATTTAAGTGTACGTCCTGTCGTTATACCAGACAAAAGTAAAATTAAAATCAAGGTGGAAGGTCGTTGTGAGAAGTTTGCCTTAGGTCTTGACTCTCGCAATAAGTTGATTGATAAATCGATGCTTATAGAGGCGGAGAAGACCGACTTTTATCTTAATATGGTTAAGGTGATGAGTAAAGATTTCTTCGGTACTATAAGAAGTAAACTCCTCTGGGGTAATGACGTGAGAAATTAAATTTTTTTTGATTATAATTTTATTAAAAATAAACAAAATAAATCGTATTTTTGTAGATTGTTCTGAAACTCGCATAATGCGATAGTGTTTTTTTAAAAGAAAGATATTAAGTTGATGAAAATTAGTAAGTTATTTGTGATAATCTCAGTTATGATGCTGTCTATGTTGACTCATAGAGAAGCTAAGTCGCAGATTGTTGAGATAGGAGCTACGGCGGGATTGTCATATTACATTGGAGACATTAATCCGAGTTTGCATTTTGCTCAAAGCGATCTTGCTTTAGGAGCTTCCCTGAGATATTATCAAAGTTCACGATGGGCATTCCGTTTTCAATATTCCAATCTAAATTTGTTGGCGACAGATTTGGAGTCGTCGTATCGTCCAGAACGAGAGCTTGGATTTCAAAATAATGTTAACGACTTTTCTCTCATAGCAGAGTTTAATTTCTTCGATTATTGGACAGGAAGCAAACGTAATTTCATCACTCCTTATATCTTCGCAGGTGTTTCTGTATTTACTTTCAACCCTCATTATTACAATCCTAATTATCCTGATGACGCGACACCATTACAGCCTATATGTACAGAAGGTCAAGCTGAGCCTTATAGCCTTGTCAGCTGGTCGATACCTTTTGGTGTTGGTGTGAAATATAGCCTTCATAAAAGGGTAGGATTGACATTAGAATGGCGTCTGCATAAGACATTTACCGATTATATAGATGATATTTCTGGTGTTTATCCAGAACCTGCTTTGGTGAATGGTAATTATAAATATAGCGATCCAACAGGCGACTACGAAGTAGGTATGCAACGTGGTAATGGAGATGTGTCATCACTCGGATACAACTGCGATTGGTTTGGAATATTAGCATTGACAATATCATATAAATTCAATCTTCCTAAGAAAAAAGGTTGTAGCACAGGAATAAGTGGCAGATATTATTGATTAGTAAAAGATGAGTAATATAAAAGATAAAATAGATATGTCGCGTTTGCCAGAACACATCGCTGTCATAATGGATGGCAATGGACGTTGGGCAAAGAAACAAGGTAAGATGCGTGTCTTCGGACATCAGAATGGGGTAGGAGCAGTGCGTGCTGTATCAGAGGCGTGTGCTGAGTTAGGAGTAAAATATCTCACCTTGTACGCATTTTCTACAGAGAACTGGAACCGCTCGCAGATGGAGGTAGATGCCTTGATGAAACTTTTGTCGAGAACTATAGCAGAAGAAACATCTACATTACATAAAAATAATATTCGTCTTAACGTGATAGGCGATGTACAACGTCTTCCAAAATATAACTATGATGCTCTGATGAAAGCTATCGAGGAAACCAAAAATAACGATAGAATGACATTGACGTTGTGTCTAAGTTATTCTGGTCGTTGGGAGATAGCTCAAGCAGCAAGGATGATAGCAGAGAAGGTGAAGAGAGGAGAACTGCAGCCTGAACATATTGATGAGAGATGCTTTTTAAACTTCTTGCAGACTAACGATATGCCAGATCCAGAACTGCTGATAAGAACGAGTGGCGAGGAGAGAATAAGTAACTTCTTGTTATGGCAATTGGCATATTCAGAATTTTATTTTACAGATAAACTATGGCCTGATTTTGGTAAAGATGACCTCTACGATGCAATAATAAATTATCAAAGTCGTGAACGCCGTTTTGGAAAAACAACAGAACAATTAAACGATAAATAATAGTGATGCTCAGATATTATAAAATATTAATATTACTCATACCAATATTCACCTTCAATATACAAGGTCTCGCTCAGATACAAGTGGGCAACGATTTGTCGGAAATAGACTATTCTATGCCACGCGATTATGAGATAGGTGGCATCACAGTGACAGGCGTCAAATACCTCGAACCTCAAGTGCTCGTGATGCTGTCGGGCTTACAGGTAGGAGAGACAATAGAGGTGCCTGGTGATAAGATAACCAACGCTATAAGAAAATTGTGGGAACAAGGTCTCTTCGAAGATGTAAGTATAACATGTGTCAATAAGATAGGAAGAAAGATATTCCTTAATATAGATCTTAAAGAACGTCCTAGAATTTCTAAATTCTCCTTCAAAGGCGTTAAAAAATCAGAAGCCGATGAGCTTAGAAGTAAAATAAATCTCACACGAGGTGATGTTGCAACAGAACATACTTATACCAAAACCAAAAGAATCATAGAGGATTACTTCTTCGAGAAAGGCTTCCATAACGTGAATGTTATGGTGGCATCAGAACCAGATACCACACGCGATAATTATGTCAACCTTACATTAGACATCGACAAAGGTCCTAAAGTACGTATAGCAGAGATAATTATTGAAGGTAATGAAGACCTCACCGACGCACAGCTGCGTAAAGCAATGAAAGAGACTAAGGTGAAAGGTAACTTCGACCCTCTTAATCCTCTCGGTACAACAGTAGTCAACTCGTTGTGGGATTTCATCCGACTTAAACCTAAACAGGCAATGACGAGGATAACAGATTATTTCTGCGATAACTACCGACCTCGTATCTTTAAAAGCTCTAAATATCTCGAGAAGAATTACGAAGATGATAAACAGAAAATCATCGATAGATATAATCAAAATGGATACAGAGATGCCTATATCATTAGCGACTCTATATATAGAATTGATGATAAGAACCTCGGCATCAACATAAAGGTGCAGGAGGGTAATAAATATTATTTCCGTAATATCGATTGGGTCGGTAATACAAAATACGATACGGCATATCTTAACAGAGTGCTCGGTATCAGAAAAGGCGACGTATATAATAGGGAATTGTTACAGACCAACCTTACTTATAATGAAGGAGGATACGACATCAGCGCACTTTATATGGATGATGGTTATCTCTTCTTCAGCGTTGATCCTGTTGAGGTGAGAGTGGAAAACGATTCCATCGACCTTGAAATACGTATGTATGAAGGTGACCAAGCTACGATAGGTAAGGTGACGATAAAAGGTAATACTAAGACCAACGACCACGTGGCAATGCGTGAGTTATATACGAAGCCAGGACAACTATTTAGCAGAAGCGATCTTATAAGGACAACAAGAGAGTTGGCTGCACTCGGTTATTTTAATGCTGAGACACTCAATCCTGATATTAAACCAGATCCTACTGACGGAACAGTGGATATTGAATATCAAGTTGAAGAGACTTCATCAGACCAGATAGAACTCTCCGCAGGCTGGGGATATAATAAACTTATCCTTACACTTGGCTTGACACTCAATAACTTCTCTTTTAAAAATATGTTTAAGAAAGGCTCTTGGACTCCGTTGCCTGGCGGTGATGGACAGAAATTGTCACTCAGAGTACAGACTCATGGAACCTCATACCTCTATTATGGAGCTTCTTTCACAGAGCCTTGGCTCGGAGGTAAGAAACCTAACGCATTCACGGCATCTATATATCATTCGGTATATACTAACGAATACTCTAAGTCGAGCCCTAACTTTGCTAGCTTTAAGACAACAGGTATCTCTTTCGGACTCGGCAGACGTTTGACATGGCCTGATGACTATTTTACTATATATCACGGTATCAACTTGATGAGATATAAGCTGAATAACTATTCTACTATCTTTAACTTTGGTACAGGTATGGGAGAGTTCAATGTTATCAGTTATAATATAAGCGTAGGACGTAACTCGGTGAGTCAGCCTATTTATCCTCGCTATGGCTCTGAATTGGTGATGTCTCTCGAACTGACACCTCCTTATTCTACAATCAGTGGCGTGGATTATGAGGAAGAATATCCAGGATTAGAAAATAAAGCTAAACGCGAAGATGCTATGTATCACTGGGTAGAGTTCCATAAATGGAAGTTTAAGCTTGCTTGGTACACAGAGCTTTACGATAAACTCGTCCTTATGACAAGAGTACGCTTCGGTTATCTCGGCAGCTATAATCAAAATATTGGTGTTACTCCGTTCCAGAGATTCTATCTCGGTGGCGATGGCTTAGCAAACTATAACTTCGACGGTAGAGAGATAATAGGTATGAGAGGCTATGGCAACCAGACACTGACACCTTATTATTATGCTGACGAAAATCTCGGAGGTAATATATTTACTAAATATACTATGGAGTTGCGTTATCCTCTGTCACTCAACCCTACAGCAACGATATATGCACTCGCCTTTGTTGAAGCAGGTAACGATTGGCTCGGCGTGGAGAATTTCAACCCGTTTGATGTATATCGCTCAGCAGGTCTCGGCGTGAGAATATATCTCCCAATGTTCGGTATGCTCGGCATTGACTGGGGTTATGGATTCGATGACGTATATGGTGTGAATAACGCTAATAAGAGTCAGTTCCACTTCTCAATAGGAGGTTCTATTGATTAACAATGAACAATTGACAATGAACAATGAATGATTAATAATTTAATACTAATAATGAATAACTTAAAAATATAATAATATGAAAACAACAAAATCAATTTTATTGCTTGTAGTGATGTTTATTCTTAGTGTCACAACTACTAATGCTCAGCAAAATCAGAGAATAGCTTATGTGGATTCTAATTATATCTTGGAAAATATCCCAGAATACAGCGATGCTCAAGAGGAAATAAACGCCCTCTCAGAGAAATGGGAAAAAGAGATAAAAGAATTGAAACAGACAGTAGAAGAGATGTATCGTGAATATCAATCAGAATCGGTACTCCTCTCAGAAGACCAAAAAAGAAAAAAAGAGGAAGCTATACTTGCTAAAGACCAAGAAGTGAAAACTCTCCAAATGAAATATTTCGGACCTGACGGTGAATTGTTTACAAAAAGAAATGAACTCGTTCAACCTATACAAGAGAAAGTGTATAACGCTATAAATCAGATAGCTCTTATCAAAAATTATGCTTTTGTCTTTGATAAGGCTACTGGAACGACAATATTATATTCTAACGAGAAGAATGACATCAGCGATGACGTACTCGATGAGATAGGTAACGTGATGCAGACAGTACGCCGTGAAGATAGAAAGAAGAATTAACAATGTACAATTAACAATGAATAATTAGTTATACGTTGTTAGTTGATTAAAAATTGTTATTTTTGCACGATGATATTTTGAATGATAAAAATAAAAAAAATAAAAAAAATGAAGAAATTAGTAAAGTTATTTTTTGCTGTCGTATTGACAGTTGGTGTAAGTTATGGCGTTAACGCTCAATCTTTGAAAATAGGTCATGTTGATTCAGCTGCAATCACTGAGATAATGCCAGAAAGAACAAAAATTGAACAAGATTTTCAAGCTTATCAAGCAGAATTAGAATCACAGATACAAGCTATGTTGACAGAATTGCAAAATAAGGCTCAAGATTATCAAGCAAATCAAGCTACAATGTCGAATCTTATCCGTCAATCAAAAGAAAAAGAAATCAATGATCTTGGAACAAGAATAGATGAATTTAGAGCTAATGCTGAAATGGCTTTGCAATCTAAATATTTAGAATTAGTAGAACCTCTTATCGCTAAGGTACAAGCTGCTATCGACCAAGTCGGTCAAGAAAAAGGTTTTACATATATCCTCGACAAATCATCACAAAGCGGAACCATCGTATTTATTGGCGATAACGCTATCGACATCACTGCAGATGTTAAAGCAAAATTAGGATTATAATAATTGACTAAAGTCGAAAGACTAAAGACTAAAGTAAGGGCTGCTATATAAAATGGCAGCTCTTTTTTTTAATCTCAAAAATTGAGAAACTGAAAGAGATGTAATTGGTACGTCTTGCCAAATCAAAGTCAGAGTCAAAGTCAGAGTCAGAGTCAGAGTTCTTTCTCCCCATACTTTCTCCTGTTTTTCTCCAATTTTCTTTTCAATCTTTGTTTCTTGTTGAAACGATTATATAAAGTCTGGATAGGATTTTGAATTATATTAGCTCTTGGATTTTCTCTTGGTTTCTGCCATAAAACATTTTCGATATTATCGTTTGCACCTTTTATGATGAAGGGCTTCGCTATAGGAGAATTATCTACAATTCTTTTGACAGTGTGATAATCTAAGTAAGGGAAAATATCGATTTCCTCTATCATTATGGTATCTCTTACCATCATTATTTCAAAATTGTTTGCATCAATGCTGTCATAACTTATATTGATAATCTGTGTGGTATATCCGATGCTGCTGACTCTTAGACTGTCGTTTCTTCTTATCTGCATCGAAAACTTTCCATTCAAATCCGATGTCGTTCCAAAATAAGATAAATTACTTATGATATGAACATTTGGAATGGGAGAGAGACTGTCGGCGGAAACGACTTTTCCTTTTAATGGGAAATATTTGTTTTGAGCGTGTAATGTCGCGCTGCATAAAAATATAATCGCAGATATTAAAAGAAGACGTTTCATATAATAAAGTGACGAATCTTCATAATGAACGTCATCTAAACTTTTTTATTACAAATGAAGGTAACTATATTTTAAGGGGACTTCTATAAATCACTTGCAAAGCAATTTATAGAAATCCCCTTATGAAGATACAACCGGAATAGCGTTTAAGGACAGCTCACCGATATAGAGCTAAGAACTAAGAAAAGATGAGTGGAGGTAGAGATTCGTGGAGAATATTATTGTTGATATTTTTTTAATTGAAAAAAATCTAGAAATAATTTTTTCGTAATTTTGCAAACATAAAACCTCATCAATGAACGTATCAGTAAGAATATATAAAGTTTTATTCTCGTCTCCTAAGGCTTTCCTTTGGGG
>SUWU01000018.1 GCA_015061295.1 Lentimicrobiaceae bacterium | reverse complement strand
AGTCATAGTAGCCGACTGCGCAGAGTTGAAAGACTATATCACAGAACAATATTCACAAGCCTTATATCAGGTCATCACAGAACGCAAGCCATCAATCGTGCTTTATGGCGCAACGACAATAGGTCGTGATCTCGCTCCACGTATCGCAGCAAGATTAAACACAGGTCTTACAGCCGACTGTACAAAGTTGGAAGTAGCTGACACAGAAGCTGGCGACAAGCAATTCCGTATGACACGCCCAGCATTCGGCGGCAACTTGATGGCGACAATCGTATGTCCAAACAACCGTCCGCAGATGTCGACAGTACGTCCAGGCGTTATGCAGAAACGTCAGCGTGAAGAAGGCAGAGCAGGCGAAGTAACCATGTTTGCACCTAAGTTCGACACAGCACGTTTCAAAGTTAAGCTCGTCAACACAGAGATGAAATGCTCATGCAACGACGACATCGCCGACGCTAAGATTTTAGTCTCAGGCGGACGTGGCGTGAAGAACACAGAAGGCTTCAACAAGTTACAAGCCTTAGCCGACACACTCGGTGGCATGGTAGCATCATCACGCGCCATGGTCGATGCCGGTGTTGTTGATCACTGCATCCAGGTAGGACAGACCGGCAAGACCGTACGTCCAGAGTTGTATGTAGCATGCGGTATCTCCGGCGCTATCCAGCACTTAGCAGGTATGGAAGAATCAGGCTACATCATCGCTATCAACAAAGACAAATACGCCCCGATCTTCAGCGCCGCCGACTTAGGCATAGTTGGAGATTTACATAAGATCGTCCCAATGCTCAACGAAAGAATCAAGAAAGAGATTGAGAAGTAATTGATTAATGCATAATGCATAATTCATAATTTGCAAGGACGTGGCAAATTTGCTGCGTCCTTGTAAAGAAGTAATAACTGAACCTCAGAAGAATATTCTGGGGTTTTGTTTATCATAGGGTATAAATTATTGGTTATTGTTAATGAATATTAACACATTTATTCTATGTAAAGAAATTATTTCTACTATTTCCTATTATATTGATAATATTTATCTGTTAATTAATAATAATTCTGAAATTTATTGTTAATTTTGTGGTCAATCTTGGTTGATTACGAATTAAATTATTTTGAATATGTCAGATATAACATATAAAGAAAAAGCAATACGAGCTATAGTTAGTAGTGCGGTAAAGTCATATGCAAATGGATTTTCGACACGTCATCTTGCAGAGTTGGATGATGAGAATGGTGCTATAAATATGAAGATACACAATGTTTTTATTGCAGCACTTGGACCAGAAATTCAATATTATTCAGCATTGGCAAGGTTGTTAGATAGTTCATTGGGAAATATTCTTGGATTTATATCTTTGGGTATTGCTGGTTTAAATTATGAAGTCAATCAACATGTTGAAGGTCTGCTATATAAAGAGCAGACAGATTATATTGCTGAATTGTTAGAACAATATAAAAGGAGTGTAGATAGAAGGGTGCCCAAAGTAGCTGACTATAGAGGGATAACAAACTTAAAAGGTGATGAGCAAACTATATGCTGTGAGGGTAATTATTACTTGATAGATATAGAGAAAAATATGCATTACATTGTAAATCTGAAAAATAATGAAAATATTGAATGTGATAAAATTTATTATGAGAAGAAGATTTTATTGGAACAATATTGTATTCTTGCTAATAAATTTGGAGAAGATAATGTAAAGATTCTCTTTGCAACAGCATATAATCGTTATGGAGAAGGTAGACCTTGGACTCAAGGTCGTGTACGTCAGTTCTTTTCAGAAGAAGAATTGTGTATAAGTCGAGACTTTTGGAATTTGGTTTGTAAATCAGATCATGGTTATGAGATTATAATTGATGAGTATAAGAAGAATTCAAATGTTTTATTAGATTGTTTTATTCCATAGTCAGTGTTAAAGGAATGTAAAAACAATCTTCAATTTATCTTTTTGATATGACAAAGGTTGAAGCAATTGAAAAAGTGATGTTGGATAATGGTGGTGTAGCAAGTCTTAGTGTTATTTATGATAACATATGTAAATACTATCCATTAGCTAAAGAATCTAAGGATTGGGAAGCAGGATTAAGAGGTGTTCTTTATAGAGAGATTTTAAACAATCGTAGATTTAAGAAAATTGGTTTAAGTATTTATTCTTTGATTGATTATAAAACTGAAGATACACCTAAATCGAGCGATAATATTAGGATGCATTCATATATAGAAGGAATATGTATAGAACTTGGTAATTTTAATAATAATTTAACATATACTGCAGATCCTTCAGCACTGTACAGAGATAATGTACAATTAAAAAATATTGCAACTATGAATGAAATGCCGCTTTTTTCATATGAAGGTATTGTGAATGAAGTTAAACGAATAGATGTTGTATGGTTTAATAAGAAAGGATACATTTTTCCAAAAAATGTTTTTGAAATAGTTGATAGTATTGGAACATTAGATGGTGCATTCAAAAGATGTATTCAATTACACAACTTTAATACAAAGTTTTGTATTGTAGCACCTGAAAAACATCATGATAAATTTTTTCAAACTATAGATTTGGAATTGTATAGACCATATAGAGACCGTTTTGGATTTATTAATTATGATGAAATTCAGGAATTATATGACACAACATATAGAAAGAATAAATTGGAGTCTAAATTATTTATATTATAATTTTTATAGACCCTCCATACGATAGTGAATTTAGTACTTATGCACAGAATGCTTTTACTAGATATGATCAGGAGCGTTTAGCCAATTATATGATAAATGAATGTAAAGCTAAATGGATGATGATTATAAAGAATACCGATTTTATCTATAATCTATACAATAAAAAAGGAATAAATATTCGCACATTTGATAAAGAATACTTAGTTAGTTTTATGAATAGAAACGATAAAAAAGTAACACATCTTCTGATTACAAATTATTGATATTATGAACACGTATTACAGAAAAACAATTAGTTTTACCAGCGTTATATTTATTATCAAAATCTAATAATGGGTTTATTAGCACTAGTAATTTGATTAATGGATTAACCCAGATAATGCATCCAACAGGAATTGATGCAGAAATACTTTCTGGGCGAAATGATACTTATTTTTCTCAGAAAGTACGAAATCTTAAGAGTCATGATACGCTCCAAAGGCAAGGTTATGCAACTAATCATAACGATGGTTTTATGATTACACAATCTGGCATTAATTATGTGGCAACACATGTAGATGCTTTATCCTACTTGTTCAATGAAGATTTTAACTATGAGGATGTGAAAGGTGCTATTGACAATATTTCTGATGCTGGTGATAGAAAAATGTTGCCTATTGAGGAATCTATTTCAGAAGGTCGATTGATTACAAAGAATATTCAGATTAGAGAACGTTCATACAAATTGAGAAATATTGCTATTGAACATTTTTCACAGAACAATATGATATGTTGTGAATGCTGTGGTTTTAATTTCCAGAACTATTATGGTAATATTTATGGAAAAAATTGCATAGAGATACATCATAGAAAACCTATTTTTCAGTATCAAGATGACTCCTTTGATCAACAGGTTGCAAGTGTTCTTGAAAATTTATTGCCAGTATGTCCTAATTGTCACCGAGTTATACATAAAAATCATATAGGAAATGATGAACTTAATGTTTTTATTAGCAATATGCGCCAGAGAAGAGATCTAAGTGAATTCTAATATCAGTTGACCACGGTATGCAGATAGGACATATCGGGAAGATCCAATGCTCAACGAAAGAATCAAGAAAGAGATTGAGAAGTAATTTCGGCGAAAGACAAAAGTCTAAAGTCTAAAGATAGGAGAGCTGCTATGAAAATGGCAGCTCTTTTTTTGTTTATATCTAAAATGTAGATATTCTAATCTTGAAGTGATTCAAAAGTGTTTTGTCCAAACTTTTCTTCATTGTTACATCATTAATAATTTTGAAATAATATCATAACCTTAAAAGTGTGTATTATGGTATTTTCTTATTTGATGTAATTTATCAAGTATTGATGTTAATTTTTTACAAGATTACAGTTCTTATTTGATTTATTATATGTATATTAGTGCTCTGAATATTTGATGTTTTATTGTTATGATTACAAAAATTGAATTAAAGAATATAGTTCCTTATGTAGATGGTCTTACAATAGACAATTTGCATAAAATAAATTATATATATGGAGCAAATGCATCGGGAAAAACAACGTTGTCACATTTTCTTGAGCAAGCATCTGATGAAAACTATAAGGACTGTACAATAGAGTGGAAAAATGGAATTAAGGTTGAGACAAATGTTTACAATAGGTATTTCAGAGAAAATAATTTTGGTAAAAGTTCTATTCCTGGAGTGTTTACATTAGGGCAAGCTACAAAAGAAGAAAAAGAGAATGTTGATAAAAAAATAGAAGAATTAGAGGAAATTAAGAAAAGTGGAATACAGAAGAACAGGTCGAAAGAGGAATTACAAAAAAATATCGATGAAACAGTTTATGAATTCCGAGAAAATGTATGGAAAACAATATTTAAAAAATATGAGAATGTGTTTTCTTCTGCTTTTGATGGATATAAGGCTTCAAAAGAAAATTTTAGGAATAAGGTGTGTTATGAATATGCCAAAAACCAATCCGATGTAAAGCATATAGATGATTTAAAAGCAAGGGCGGATGTTATCTTCAGAAAATCACCTGTCGTATATGATAAAATTCAACCAATAGAATATGTTGAGATTATTGATGTAGAAAATAACGATATTTGGAGTAAGAAGATAATTGGAAAATCTGATGTTGAAATTTCTAAACTTATTAATAGGTTAAATATTAGTGATTGGGTTCATGAGGGTGTAAAGCATATAGAAAAGGATAGTCAAGTATGTCCATTTTGTCAAAAGCATACGATTGATGAAGAATTTAGAAAACAAATAGAAGATTTTTTTGATGACACTTTTGTTAGCGATACAAGAATTGTTAAAGATTTATCAAATAAATATTTTCAAAGTACAAATAGTGCTATATTATTATTTGAAACAATAGAAACAAAAGAAAAACAGAATCATGAAACCAAATTAAACATAGAATTGTTTTCTTCTAATCTTAAAACATTAAAAGCTCTGTTTTTATCTAACATAGAATTAATTGGTGCTAAAGTAAAAGAGCCGAGTCGTAGTATTGAATTAAAGTGTAGTAAAGAACTACTTGATACCTTATCTAATCTAATAAACTTTGCAAATAAAGATATTGAAAATCATAATAATCTTGTTTTAAATTTGAGAAAAGAAAAAGAGCAGCTAAAACAAGAGATATGGAAATATTTAATTGAAGAAAACAAAGGAATAATTCAGGCTTTTGTTAAAAAGGAAAATGGATTGCAGAAAGGCATTGCTAATTTAGAAAAGCAGAGACAGGACTTGTTGATAAAATATAAATCTCTTGATTCAGAGATAAAAGAATTAAATAAGAATGTAACTAGTGTTCAACCATCTGTTGATGAAATAAATAAATTGTTAGAATCGTATGGATTTACAAATTTTAAAATTGTACCAACAAAAACAGATGCAAATCAATATCAAATCCAACGAAACAATGGAGAAAATGCTCAAGCGACATTGAGCGAAGGAGAAGCGACTTTTATCACTTTACTTTATTTTCTTCAACTTATTAAAGGTGGTGTGTCTCCTGAAAAAGTTAATGAAAAAAGAATAGTTGTTATAGATGATCCTATTTCTAGTTTAGATAGTAATGTGTTATTTGTTGTAAGTTCACTTATAAAGGAAATAATAAAAGATATTAGAGTTGGTAATGGAAATATTCAGCAAATTATAGTGCTAACGCATAATGTATATTTTCATAAAGAGATATCTAATATGTATATGATAAAAGATCATGCAGAAGAGATGAACCCACATTATTGGATTTTAAGAAAGAAGAATGATAAAACAAATATTATTTATTATGAGCAGGATAATCCGATAAAAAGTTCGTATGAATTGTTATGGAGAGAATTAAGAGAGTGTCATACGAACAAGAATTTGTCATGTATTACAATTCAGAATGTTATGCGTCGTATATTAGAAACATATTTCAAAACTTTAGGCGGTTATAAAGATGATG
The DNA here is from genome assembly GCA_015061295.1 of Lentimicrobiaceae bacterium. Taxonomy (GTDB): domain Bacteria; phylum Bacteroidota; class Bacteroidia; order Bacteroidales; family F082; genus Limimorpha. The sequence continues at coordinate 44,002 of SUWU01000018.1, read as the reverse complement.
ACATTCTAAATAGATTTGAGGAACAACAGGAAAAAGAGATATGTAGATCATTGATATATTGGATAAATGATGGATCTCATTGCATTCCTGATGACTTGTTTATAGAACAAGAAAATGATATGATTGAAAAATATATGAATGTATTTAAATTGATATTTGAAAGATTAGGACATCGTAATCACTATAATATGATGATGAAGATAAATTAATGCATAGGTAAAAACACTAACTTCCAACTGGGGCGGAAGCTGGAGGATGCCGACTGATGAAGAGATGCAAGAGCTCATAGATAAATGCACTTGGACATGGACAACACAAAATGGCGTTAAAGGCTATAAGGTTACGGGAACAAACGGCAACAGCATCTTCCTTCCTGCTGCGGGCCACCGTCTCGGGTCGTCGCTCTATCACGTTGGGAGTGACGGTTACTATTGGAGTTCTACTCCTTACGACGACCGCTACGACTACAACGCTTATTACCTCGATAGTGACTTTCATTACATGAACAACGATGACCGCCTCTACGGTCAATCAGTGCGTCCAGTAGTAGAATAAAAGCGAAGCGCATTCAATTTATTTGGTTCATTTAATTTATTACCGTCGGGCTTTTAAATGCCCGACGGTAATTTTAGGCACCATCCATAATTTCATCTAAACAATAATTACAGAGTTAAAAATGACTCTGTAATTTTTTTATAGAAGTTAAAACTCAAAAAGGGAGAGGTTCCTGTCATCTTCTTGTCAACTTCCTATCAAGTTCCTGTCAAGTTCGGAAAAGATACGTGCCGATACTCGCGATACATGTAGATAAAATAAACAGTAGCGCAAATTTCGCACCCATTCGTGGATAAATAATCTGCGTCCTTGCTGTTTATATGCTTTTAAAATAACTGAAAAAATCTTATCTTTGCAAAAACTTATCTCGACAATGAAAAAAAATCTGTCTTTATTGCTAATATTAACTTACATAGTATTATGTTTACCATCATGTAATGATACCAACAACGACGCGCCTGCCGCGGTTTTACCTATCCCTTCTGAAGAACAAATCAACTGGCAGAAACTTGAGACCTACGCTTTTATCCACTTCGGTCTCAATACTTACAACGACCTTGAATGGGGCTACGGTAACACTCCTTCTTCTACTTTTAATCCGACAGAACTCGACTGCGAACAATGGGCGGCTACATTGAAACAATGTGGTATGAAAGGCGTGATACTCACTGCTAAACATCACGATGGCTTCTGCCTTTGGCAAACAAAAACAACAGATTATAGCATCGCTAACTCTCCTTATAAAAACGGAAAAGGCGACATGGTGAAGGAATTGTCCGACGCTTGTAAGAAATACGGACTGAAATTCGGACTCTATCTTTCTCCTTGGGATAGAAATAACTCGGAATACGGTCGCGAGGCTTATGTGGAAACTTATCACAATCAGATCGATGAGCTGACAAAAAACTACGGCGACTTGTTCGAGTTCTGGTTCGATGGGGCTAACGGAGGTAACGGTTATTATGGAGGTGCCGATGAGACTCGTTCTATCGATGCAAAAAGATATTACGATTATGAACGTGCTCGCGATACGATTCTGAAACGTCATCCTGATGCTATGATTTTCGGAGGCGCTTGCCAGACAATACGTTGGGTCGGCAACGAACAAGGCTGGGCCGGCGATACAGACTGGTGTATGATAAATCCAGAACTATCAGACAATACCAAACATCTCAATCACGGTTCGGAAAATGGAACTCAGTGGATTCCTGCTGAAGTAGATGTCTCCATTCGTCCAGGTTGGTTCTATCATCAGAGAGAAGATCATCAAGTGAAATCGCTGGCACAACTGACCGACATTTATTATCGTAGTGTCGGACATAATGCAAATCTGCTTCTTAACTTCCCCATAAATCTCGATGGGAAGATTCCAGCCATAGATTCTTTGAGAGCTACAGAATGGTATAGAATGATTGTTAATGACTTTAAAGACAATATCTTAAAAAATGCTGAAGTAAGAGTTGATAACGAAAGAGGTAGTAAGTTTAAGGCGGAAAATGTTATAGACGACGATTGGGATACTTATTGGGCTACCGATGATGACTATAACTTCGGAACTATCTCATTCTCATTCGATAAAGCTGTCAAGATGAATAGGGTAGTGCTGCAAGAATATATTCCGCTCGGTCAGAGAGTGAAGGATTTTTATATGGAAGGCGAACTGAACGGCAAATGGTTCAAGATAAATCCTTTAGATACTTTGACGACAATAGGTTATAAAAGAATCGTTCGTTTCAATACTGTTGAATTAGATAAACTTATAATTTATTTTGAAGAGAGTCGTGGCCCTTTGTGTATCAATAATATCGAGGCTTATTGTGCGCCGATACTTCTTACAGAACCTACGATTTCTCGTAATTATGATAATATCGTGACAATTAATTCTTCCGATAATGACGCTGAAGTCTATTACACAATAGATGGTTCTGCTCCTGATGAAAATTCTTTGCGATATGATAAACCTTTTATTCACAATAATAAAGGTGTTGTTAAAGCAATCTCTTACGATCCAGATTCTAAAAAGAAAAGTGATGTGGCAATTAAGGAATTAGATTTGCCAAAAGAGTATTATCAGACTTCATCCAACAATAAAATATTTGACGGCAATACCAACTCTGTGATATATCTTGATATAAATGAGCCGATTATAATTACATTTAAAGAAGAACAAAATATCTCTGGCTTTAGATATACTCCAAATCAAGCGCGCGATGCTTCCCGTCATATCGTTGATTATGAGATTTATATAGATGAGAAATTGGTTAAGAAATCTTCTTTTGGAAATATCAAGAACAACCCGATAGAACAGATAGTTAAATTTGAAAATATCAAAGGAAGAGAAGTGAAATTTGTTCCGAAATCTAATACAGATAACACAAAGAATTGTGGAATAGCGGAATTTTCGATAATAACAGAGCGTTAAATTTTCTTGTTTTATAAACGCAATTATACTACTTTTGTAATTCAATTTAAGACGTTGTTATGGCGGTATATTACGATCAACAAAAGTATGAATCACTGCGTGAAGAGTATTCTTTTCTTCGTTTTCAGAGTTATGATTATCACATAAATAATCAAATGATGTCGGTGAAGTTTTCTTTCTCGCTCGACGATAAATATTTCTTCTATCCTTCATTTGAGATGCCTTCGCGAGATTTCTATCGTTGGGATAATATTGAAAAAGACCAACTCGACACACTTATCTTCAATATCGGAATGGCAGAGCTTATAAGTTATTGGAAGTTAGCATGTCCTAAGAAAGTATATATCGCTCCTCATTATATTGACGATAATCAGATTAAATGGTGGAAGAAACTGTATTTTAACGGTTTGGGTGAGTTCTTCTATCTTAATAAGATCTCTACTAATGTTAATGATTTCATGAGTATCGTTGTTGAGAGTGATGTTTCTTGTAAGAAGCTGCATTCGTCGTTGAATGAGAGGACATTAGTTCCTGTTGGTGGTGGCAAAGACTCCGCTGTCACCATAGAGCTTCTACGAAACAAGATGCCTCTCATCCCTTTTATCATCAACCCGCGTGGAGCTACTATCGATACCGTCACTGCTGCTGGATATGAGATGTCGCAGGCTGCTGTCATAAACAGAACTCTCGACCCTACGATGTTGAAAATGAATAACGAGGGCTTCCTCAACGGTCATACTCCTTTCTCCGCTTTGCTGGCTTTTTATTCTTTGCTCGTCGCCACTGCTACAAACTCAAAGTATATCGCGCTATCTAACGAGTCGAGTGCTAACGAATCAACAGTGCCAGACACAGAGATAAATCATCAATATAGCAAGTCACTCACTTTTGAAAACGACTTCAGAGATTATGTGAAGAATTATATCAGCGATGAGATTCAATATTTTAGCTTCTTACGCCCACTCAATGAGTTACAGATAGCTAACCAATTCTCCAAGTTTGAACATTATCACGATGTGTTTAGAAGCTGTAACGCAGGTAGCAAGACAAACTCGTGGTGTGGTAAGTGTCCTAAATGTCTCTTCACGTGGATAATATTATCACCATTTTTATCTCATGAAAAATTGATAAAGATATTCGGTAGTGATGTTATCAATGACGAGAGCTTAAAACCGATATTGGCACAACTTAAAGGCGAAGCTGAAGTGAAGCCTTTTGAATGTGTAGGTACAGTGGAAGAAGTCAATGCTTGTTTGCTGAAGAATCGCCAAGATAATAGTTTTGAAATTCTTCTTCATGGCTATGATGACAATAATAACCTGCCTTCAATATTTGAAAATATCTTGAAAAATAATTTGTAAATGATGTTGACATCTATCATTGAGAGATTGAGAGACAAGAGAATCCTCATAGCAGGATTTGGAAGGGAAGGACGTTCGTCGTTACGTTTTATGCAGAAATATCTTCCCGATACAGAGGTGGCTGTCGCCGATAAGAATGAGATGTCTCTGAAGGAAATAGATAAAAATAAATATCGTGTATATTATGGTGATGAATATCTCTCATCGGCTCATCATTATGATATAGTGATAAAAACACCTGGCATCGCGATGAATGCTGATGATGTGGCTCCTGCCGTTATAAGTTCTCAAACCGACCTTTTTATAGAAGCCTTTCATAGTCAGATTATCGGTATCACAGGCACTAAAGGTAAAAGTACTACTACATCATTGATATATCATCTTCTGAAGAATACTTATCATAATGTTGTCATCGCGGGTAACATCGGTATCCCTGTCTTTGATTGTTTAGATAGCATAGATGATAAAACTATAATAGTATATGAACTCTCAGCTCATCAGCTGCAGTATATCACCAGATCGCCTCATGTGGGTGTGTTGCTTAATGTCTTTGAAGAACATCTCGATCATTTCATCACTTTTGAGAATTATAAGAAAGCAAAACTTAACGTGATGCGTCTGATGTCGAATAACGATACCGCTGTCGTTAACAGTGTCTTTGAAGATGAGACAAATGATAATGTCAATAACATATTCTTTGATAGAAATGATGTGTCATTAGATCTTGAAGCCTTGCCGCTTAAAGGAGAACATAACATCTTGAATATAAAGGCTGCATTGTGTGCTTGTCAGTCGATGGGAATATCTCTCGATGCTATGATGCCTCATCTTTACACTTTCCAGCCTCTCGATCATAGACTTCAGTTTCTTGGCATCTATGGCGGCGTGAAGTTTTATAACGACAGCATTTCTACAATACCGCAAGCTACGATAGCAGCCCTAATGACGCTCCCAAAAGTAGATTTCTTGCTTCTCGGTGGCTACGACAGAGGCATAGATTATTCTCCTTTGGCAGAATATCTTGCTACTAATCCTGTGGCGAATGTGATGATTACGGGTAAGGCCGGTAGTAGTATCAATAATGCCTTAGAGCTTGTGTCCTATAAAGGTAATATAATATCATACAACAGCATGGAAGAGGCTTTTGCCGTTATGAAGTCGATGGCTCGTAAAGATGATGTGTGTCTGTTGTCGCCAGCAGCGGCAAGCTACGACAGATATAAAAACTTCGAGGAGAGAGGCGATAAGTTTAAGGAGCTTACAATGAAATTTAATATAGATTGAGATGAATATTTTTTTTGGTGAAGAAGGCTTTAATCAGTTGGAGACCTTGATGGAAAATCATGATAAGGTCTTTATACTCACTGATGATAATATCGATAAGCTCTATCCTTCCTTGTTAGCTTCAGCCTCATCACATAAAACATATAAGATTGTCTTGCCTCATGGTGAGCATAACAAGAACCTCGATGCCGCATGTCATATATGGAATGAGATGATGCAGCATGAGGCAGGAAGAGATGCTATGATGATTAACTTAGGAGGAGGGACTATTTCGGATATAGGAGCTTTCGCTGCTTCATGTTTTAAGAGAGGCATCGACTTTGTCAATATCCCAACGACATTACTCGCTATGGTAGATGCAGCGATAGGAGGAAAGAACGGTGTTAATTTCAACAAGATAAAGAATCAGATAGGTCTTTTCTCAGAGCCTCAATGTGTTATCATAAATACTGATTTCCTTAAATCTTTAGATAAGAGAGATATTAACGCAGCTCTGTCAGAGATGATGAAGTTCTCATTCATCGCGGATAAGTCGTTTCTCGATATTGATAATGAGAACTATAAGGATTATATCGTTAAGGCTGCAATGCTGAAAGATGAGATAGTAAGCATGGATATGAAAGAGAAAGGAATGAGAAAGATACTTAACTTCGGTCATACCATCGGTCATGCTATTGAGACATTTTATCTCGATAGATATGATTATATGCGTCATGGCGAGGCTGTAGCTCTCGGAATATATTGCGCTCTCTTTCTGTCAACACGTTATTGTAATCTCGATGAACGATGGCTGATGATATATGAGTTCTGGCTGAGAGAGAATGTCATGTTCAACAATATCAGCGATTTGTCTCCTGAAAGAATAATGGATATTATCTCTCATGATAAGAAGAATGTTGCAGGAAGACCTCGCTTTGTACTTGTTGCAGAACCAGAACGTCCTGTCATCGATGTAGAAGTCGGTGACGATGACATAAGAGATTCAGTAGAATGTCTTAAAATGAAATTTGTTAGTAAATAATGTTTGATAACATATCACATATCATAGATTTACCTCTGTCTAAGAGCGAGGCTAATAGATATTTGATGTTAAGGTATTACGCTGCTCAACTCTTGCCTTCTTTCGATGCTGCTGATGATGTGAATCTGTTACGACAATTGTTGGAGGAGATAATCAATAATGATGGGGAAGAGGTGAAGGTTATCGACTGTGACAATGCAGGAACAGTGCTACGTTTCCTCGCTACGGCTCTGTCGATGAGAAAAGGTAGTTTCGTTTTGACAGGCAGCGAGAGAATGAGACAACGTCCCATAGCTGAACTCGTTGAGGCTTTGAATAAGTTAGGAGCTTCAATATGTTATCTTGAAAATGAAGGTTATCCTCCTTTGATGATAGAAGGTCGCGATATAAAAGGCGGTGAGGTGACAATATCGGCAGAACGAAGCAGCCAATTCGTGAGCTCCTTGTTGCTCGCAGCTCCTTCTATGAGAGATGGCTTGTCGCTACAACTCGTCGGAGATATTGCATCACAACCTTATATCGATATGACAATAAAGATGATGCGCGATTGCGGAATAGTCATCGATGATAAAGACAATGTGATAAAAATAAAACATCAGCATTATAACTGTGATTTTGTTAAGGTGGAATCTGATTGGAGCTCTGCAGCGTTCTGGTATGAACTTGTAGCATTGTATGATGATGACATTAATGTTTTGTTAAAAAATCTTAACATTGAAAGCCGACAAGCTGATGCAGCCGCAATGAATATGTTTGCAACACTTGGAGTATCGACACAACAGGTAAAAGAAGGAGTGATAATTAGAAAGTCAATAGCCAACAGCCAACAGCTAACTTTCAATTTCTCTCAATGTCCAGATCTTTTCCCCGCTGTCATCGCGACATGCGCTGGACTCCATGTTGACGCTACATTTACAGGTGTTAAAAATCTTTCATTAAAAGAGTCGGATAGAAAATTGGCTATGATGACAGAATTGATGAAGATGAATGTTGTCTTTGAAAATGTCTCTGATGATGTTCTGAAGATGAAATGTCACGATAATATGCCATATCATACAGAAGATAATCCAATTATTTTTAGCAGTTATAATGATCATCGTATAGTGATGGCGTTAGCTATGTTGTATCCCAAAATAGGAACGATAAGGATAGAGGATAAGAATGTGGTGAGTAAATCATATCCTGATTTCTGGGCTGACTTAGAATGCTTTTTAAATCTTTCTAAAGGTAGAAAAAATCTTTCTCAAACGACATAATAATCTAAACAAATTACTACATTTGCACTTTATTTAAAATTTTGTAGTAATGAAAAAGTTTATCATGGGTTTAAGTGTTATTGGTCTGCTATGTAGTTGTAACTCAAGCGACCAACAAGCTAAGAATGACGAGAAGGATTTTAAATATCTCGTCGATGAATTTGCCGATATCAAGATTATGCGTTACCAAATTCCTGAATGGGAGAATCTCACTCTTCAACAGAAGGAATACCTTTACTATTTAGGTGAAGCTGCTAAATGCGGTCGCGACATTCTTGCTGACCAAAATTTCAAGTATAACCTCACAGTTCGTAAGACTAACGAGGCTATCCTTAACTCATACAAAGGTGACCGTAAATCTGATGATTTCCAGAATTTCCTTACTTACGCCAAACGCGTCTTCTTCAGCAACGGTATTCATCATCATTATGCTGAAGATAAATTCGTGCCTGCAATATCACAAGAATATTTCGCAGAATTGGTAAAGAACTCTGATGCTTCACAACTTCCTCTCGCAGAGAATGAATCTGTTGAAGAGTTCTTGACATTCATAACTCCTGTCATCTTCGATGAAAATCTTTACGCTACACGTCGCAGTGGGGAAGACGACATCATTAAAAATTCCGCTACCAACTTCTATAAAGGCGACATCTCTAAAGAAGAAGTGGAGAAGTTTTATGATGCTCAAAGAGATCCAAAAGATGCTACACCAATTTCTTATGGCTTGAACTCTCAATTAGTGAAAGAAAATGGTAAGATTTATGAAAACGTTTATAAGTCAGGCGGCCTCTACGGCGAAGCTATTGATCAGATTATCTATTGGTTAGAAAAAGCTAACGCTGTGGCAGAAAACGACGCTCAACGTAACTACACTAATTTGTTAATAGATTATTACAAAACCGGTGACCTCAACACTTGGGACGAATATAACATCGCTTGGGTTCAGGATTCAGTATCTATGATCGACTATGTAAATGGTTTCATCGAAGACTATGGCGACCCAATGGGAATGAAAGCTACTTGGGAAGCAGTAGTGAATTTCAAGGACTTAGAAGCTACAAAACGTTCTTCAATAATAAGTCAGAACGCTCAATGGTTTGAAGATAACTCTCCTGTCGATGAACGTTTCAAGAAGAAAGAATGTAAGGGCGTCACTGCTAAAGGTATCATCGTCACTACATTAGCCGGCGATTGTTTCCCAGCACCTCCAATCGGCATCAACCTTCCTAACGCTGACTGGATTAGAAAAGATTACGGTTCTAAATCAGTTACCATCACCAACTTGATGGAGGCTTATGACAAAGCTGCTGAAGAATCACCAAAGAGTGTCTTGGCTGAGTTCGCTTATTCTCAAGAAGAGATTGACCTTTGCAAGAAATATGGCTCACATGCTGACGTAGTCCACACCGACTTACATGAATGTCTCGGTCATGGTTCAGGACAACTTCTTCCAACGACATCGCCTAACTCATTGAAAGAGTATAACTCAGCTCTTGAAGAAGCACGCGCCGACTTATTCGGTCTTTATTATTGCGCCGATCCTATCATGGTGGAACTCGGTATCATGCCTGACATGGAAGCATATAAAGCCGCTTACGCTAACTTCATCCGTAACGGTATAATGAGTCAGCTCTCACGTATCGAACTCGGTAAGAATGTGACAGAATCACACATGCAAGATCGTAAGCTCATCTCTGAATGGTGCTACGAAAAAGGTAAGGATGATAATGTCATCGAGAAGAAAGTTAAAGACGGCAAGACATATTTCGTTATCAACGATTATGAAAAATTGCGCGGTTTATTCGGTGAACTTCTTGCAGAAATACAACGTATAAAATCTGAAGGCGACTATGAAGCTGGTAAGAAAATGGTTGAGACTTACGCTGTTAAAGTAGATCCTGCATTACATAAAGAAGTGAAGGAACGTTATGATGCTTTGAATCTCAGACCTTACGGAGGCTTCATCAACCCTGACATCGTTCCTGTAGAAAAAGGCGGTAAAGTCGTTGATTACGTCATCAACTATCCAAGCGACTTCGTTCAACAGCATTTAGATTATGGCAAGAAATATTCTTTCGTAAAAGAAAATCACGCTGCTCCAACACACTTGGTCGTTGATATGCTTTATGATTTTATTGATGGCTCATTAGCATGTGGACATTCTGAAGAAGCTGTTGAAGAAGCGATTAAATACATCAACGCTCATCCAGAACAAGAAGTTATTTATATAACAGATTGTCACCCAGCAAATCACAGCTCATTTGTTGACTTCGGTGGCATCTGGCCTCCACATTGCGTGGAAGGAACACGCGGCGGCGCAATCCATGAGTCGTTCTATACCAAAGTGGAAAACCCAGCCAACCGTCCAGATCCAAATCGTAACATCTTCCGTAAAGGCTGCAAACAAGACGAGGAGCAATATTCTGGTTATGAAGCTGTCAACTCAAATGGCGTTGCTTTGAAAGATTATGCTAACAAAGATGTTGTTGTAAGCGGTATCGCAACAGAATATTGTGTCTATAATACTGTCAATGAATTTCTTAAGTCAGGACGTAATGTAGAGTTGTTACACGATGCTCTTGGTTATGTAGATTATGAAGGTCACAAGAAGACCATCAAGGATTTAAGAGAGATGGTTACTGTTGTGGAATAAGAGAAATAATCAAACGAGGATATGAAGTATAAGATTCTTTTCGTCTGTCATGGTAATATCTGTCGCAGTCCTATGGCTGAGTTCGTGATGAAAGATATTGTCCGTCAGATGGGTATTGAAAAACAATTTGAGATAGCATCGGCGGCAACGTCAAGAGAGGAGATAGGCAATGCTGTCTATCCTCCTGCGCGACGTAAACTCGCAGAACATGGCATCAGTTGTGACGGCAAGACTTCAAGGCAGATCACGATGGACGACTATCGTCATTACGATTATATAATAGCAATGGATCAGAATAACCTTCGTAACTTGAGAAAGATGCTTGGTGAAGATGTAGATGACAAAATATCTCTTCTCATGGATTATACTTCTCGTCCTGCTGATGTGGCTGATCCTTGGTACACAGGTGACTTCGATGCTACCTGGAATGACGTGGTAGAAGGTTGTAAAGGTTTCATAACATCATTAACATAAAAATATTATGAGAAAATTTTCTTTAACATTTTTGTTCTTCTTGATATGTCTGACAATGAAAGCTCAGAATATTGAAGTGAATACTTTGCTCTTTCAAGAGTCACGTCTAACAGCTCGTTCTAATAACGACGAACTGATACTGAGGTCGATGACAGAATATGAAGGTAACACTGATTCTATAGCCTTACAGTCGGTGCTCATCAACCTTGATGCTACTACTGATATTAATGACGTTAAGAGTGTAAAGGTTTATACAACAGGACTCTCGTCGAGTCAGAATAACAAGTACCTCGACAAAGCCGTTTTGATAGGAAGTTGTACTCCTCAGGAGGGCGATTTCTTATGCGAGACAAATGGATATTTATATAAAGGTATTAATTATCTCTGGTTTGCTGTCGATGTTGACGACGATGCAGAAGAAGGTAACTCTATAGATATGTCAGTCCTGTCGTTGAATGTCAATGACGAGGCTTATGATGTGAAGAATCCTAGTCCAGCAGGTTCTCGTGAGATTATACTTGCTCGTACAACATTGTTACGTCCAGGTGATTATAACTCTACTAATTATCGTATTCCTGCTGTCATCACAGCAAGAGATGGTTCCATCGTTGCAGTCACTGATAAGAGAAAATATAACAATGGTGACCTTCCAGAAGATATTGATATATTGTGTAATGTGAGTAAAGATGGCGGTCATACTTGGACTGAGCCTTATACTATAGCCTATGGTACAGGTTATAAACAAGGTTATGGCGATTGCGCATTGGCACTTACCAATGATGAAAATGGTATCATAGCAGCTTTTGTTGGTGGGCCTGGTTTCTGGGGTTCTACACCGACAAATCCTCTGAGAATGTATATCTCGAGAAGCCATGATAACGGCATGACATGGAGCGAGCCAGAAGACATCACGCATTTTGTATATGGTGCAGAATGTGAAGATGAAGAGCGTAAAGAATGGCTCGGAGGTTTCTTCGGTTCAGGAAATGGCTTGTTGACATCAACAGGACGTATCATGTTTGTCATAGCAATGCGCGAGAATAATACACGAGAAGTCATATGTAATCACGCTGTTTATTCCGATGACAACGGACAGACATGGCAAGTGTCGGGACGCGCCTCTGTAGGTGGCGACGAGGCTAAGGTGACTGAGCTCGTCGATGGTCGCATTTTGATGAGTATCCGCCGTAATGGTTACAGATGGTATAATATCTCGGAAGATGGAGGCGTGACATGGCAGGAGACAACATCGGAATGGACTGACATCGTGGCTCCAGCATGTAATGGTGACCTTATACGTTATACCTCTGTGAACGATGGCTACGATAAGAATAGATTGTTACACTCTGTGCCAGAAGGCTCTTCAAGAAAGAATGTGACAGTGTATGTGAGCTACGACGAAGGAGAATCGTGGCAAACAAAGAAATGTATAGTGCCTTATAACTCAGCTTATTCATCACTATGTGTGCTGCCTGATAATACAATAGGACTCTATGTGGAAGAGGCTTATCAAAACGAAGGTGATTATTGCACAGTGTTCTATAACTTCAGTCTTAATTGGTTGACAGATGGAGAGGATGATGTCGTCAACATAGATGAAGTCGATGATATTGCAACAATGAATTATCTCGATGTGTATCCAAATCCAGCATCACATTATATAAATATACAATCAAAAGACTTAATTATGATTAACATTTATAATGTGAGAGGGCAGTTAGTTCGTTCAATATCAAATCATAACGAAGATAATATCATGGTAGATGTCAGCGATATGGACAACGGATTATATCTCATTGAAGGGATTAATTTAGATATGAGTACTAAAACAGCAAAATTTATTGTTGAGAAATAGGCGATAGTATAAGAAAAAGAATTATATTTGTAGGAGAATTTTTATTATCAAATTTTAAAAAATAACATCATGAAAATTAAGAGTTTATTAGTATGTATGTTGGCAGTTGTTGCCATCTCTTTAAGCAGTTGTAAAAAAGATGACGTTAATTACGCAGAGAATTTTGTCGGTACTTACTCAATGACATTGACACCAAGTATCACAGCTACAGTTCCTGGTATGGGTGAGTTGCCAATAGAGGACTTTGATTCATTTGACGGAGTGAAATGTACTATCAAAGAAACAGTATCAAATTCAGTTATGGTAACTATCGTTGTAGAAAATGTTCCTTTATTTAATATCAAAGGTACTTGCGATGAAGCTGGTATGCACCTTGACACATATAAATTCAACCAAACTATTCCTGCAGGAGAAGAGTTGGGCGATTTAGCACTCAACATCAATCTCGGTAGTGCAACAGTGGCAGCTCCAACAAACGGTAAGATTTCTTGGACAACAACATTGTCTGGTACTTTAGGAATGGATATGGAAGTTATGCCAGGCGTTGTAGTTCCAGTTGAAGCAGAACTCGCTGGTAATATGGCATTCGCAGGAACAAAACAATAATATTGATACAATAACGTAATTATATTATCGTTGTAAAAGAGATACATTATAGATAAGATGTATCTCTTTTTTTATCACTAAAATAATTTGTTATGAGATTTAAAGTATTTATTTGTTGCCTTCTGGCATTCACTGTCTTAGCATCGACTTCTTGTAATAAAAATGACGATGACAGCGTAGATAGATTTGTTGGAGAATATAAGATTAGCATAACACCGAATTTTATGCTTACATATCCAGGATATGGTACATATAACCTTACAACAGATTCTCCTATCGAAACAGATTGTTCTATTACTAATAATGACAATAATGTCACTGTTAAGATTAAAGGAATCAATGGTGTTTTAAATGATATCGTCATAAGTGGACGCTGCGATGGATTAGGGATGCGTCTCAACGACAGCGATTACGATGGTTATATCAGGTTTAATGATAACGATTATGTTAGATGTGATATTAATCTAAGAAATCCTAATGTGTCGTCACCATATAATGGAACAATGTCGTGGGAGTCGTCGGTGAGTGGAAGTTGTAGAGTTGATATATTTGGTATGGGAGAAGAAGTGTTATGCGATGTTTCTGGAAAGATAACATTTGTTGCTAATGAAAAATAACTTATCTTTGCGCGAGATAAAAGAAATATAGAAATAGAAAAAGAAAGATAGTTAACATATTATAAAACAGAGCTTATTGCTCTTGTTCTCTACATAGTAAATCTGGTAAATTTAAAGTGCAAGGAGAATAAGAGGTCGAGTTGTTTACGTCAAACGGCGTGAATTGTTCGTGCTTATTTAGTTGCAAGGGTTTTACCAGAACCTACTATGTCTAAAAAAGCAATGAAAGCAGTTCACGCTTTTTTTATTGCCTGAGAAAAGAGTTTGAGCGAAAAACAAAATCTCATGAACGACAGAAGACAACATTATGAAGAAGAGTTAAATTGTCTTTTAAATTCACAATGTGGATAAAAATCTCTCTTTTATGAGAAATTAATTTGATGTGATATATAAATTTCTGAAATAAATTGTTCATAATTCAAAAAAAAATATGTAGTTTTGGAAAGAAGATTTGGTCTTTTTATATGACTGAAAATCAATAGTAGCACAAGCGGTTTTTTATTCAAAAAAAGAGTTTTATGTTTCTGATATTCGATACCGAGACTACAGGTCTCCCTTTAGATAAAAATGCTCCTTTGACAAACTTCGACAATTGGCCTCGTATGGTGCAGCTGGCATGGCAGATTCATGATGAAGAAGGCAGGTTCGTCAAAGCAGAGAATCATATCGTTAAGCCTGAAGGTTTTATCATTCCTATCAACGCTTCTATGGTGCATGGTATCAGTACAGAACATGCCGCCAAGGTGGGAAAAAACCTCAACGACGTTCTCGATATTTTCTATAATGAACTTCAAAGGGTGAAGTATGTAGTAGGACATAACGTTAGGTTTGACCTTAATATAGTTGGGTGTGAATATCTTAGAACTAAAGGCTTCAATCCATTAGAAGGCAAGGACGTTATTGATACTTGTACAGAGAAGACCGCCGATTTCTGTAAGCTCGGCGTCGGTCGTGGAGGTCGTCATAAGTTGCCTAAGTTGGAAGAGATACATAGACTGCTGTTCAACGAGGGCTTCGATATGGCTCATAACGCTTCCGCCGACGTGGAGGCTACTGCTCGCGTGTTCCTCGAACTCGTCCGTATCAATGTCATTAACGAAGAGATAAAAGAAGGCGAGGAGTTTCTTACAAAATTCCGTGAGGCTAACCCAGAGATGATAAAAGCTGTTGGAATAAAAATCGTTTCTAACATTGAAGAAAAACAATCTCAACAACTTGGCGACTCAGCGACTCAGCGACTCAGCGACTCTAAATATACTCCTAAACATTTCACTCATCTTCACGTACACTCTCATTTCTCAATACTCGACGGTATGTCGAAAGTGCCTGACCTGATAGAGAAATGTACTAAGAACAATATGTTCTCCATGGCTCTCACCGATCATGGAAATATGTTCGGTATCAAAGAGTTCGCCGATGCTGCTAATAAATATAACGGTAAGGTTAAAGATAAGATTAAGGAGCTGGAGAAGATTCTTAATGATAAAGAAGCTGAGGATTCTAAGAAAGACGATGCTGCTGTTGAGATTGATCTTCTCAAGACAAAGATATTCAAGCCTATCATCGGTATGGAGGCTTACTGCGCACCTGTGAGCATCGACAAACGCGACGGTCGCGCCGACAGAGGTTATCACCTTATTATATTGGCAAAAAATAAACAAGGATATAAGAACCTTTGTAAACTTTCTTCCATAGCCTATATCGACGGTTATTATTACAATCCGCGTATAGACCATTCACTCTTAGAGAAATATCACGAAGGTCTGATAATATGTTCTGCTTGTCTCGGCGGCGAGCTTCCTCAGAAAATCATGAATGGCGACA
Organism: Lentimicrobiaceae bacterium; assembly: GCA_015061295.1. Taxonomy (GTDB): domain Bacteria; phylum Bacteroidota; class Bacteroidia; order Bacteroidales; family F082; genus Limimorpha. The sequence continues at coordinate 28,074 of SUWU01000018.1, read as the reverse complement.
TCGAAGGCGCGGAACAGTCACTACATTGGTTCAAGAATCTCTTCGGTGATGACTTCTATATCGAGATACAACGTCATAAGACAGACAAGCCTAATGCAGACCAAGAGATATTTGAACGTCAGCAGGAAGTTAATAAGGTCTTGATTGATTTAGCGAGAAAGACAAATACTAAGATTGTCGCTACCAACGACGTTCATTTCGTGGAAGAAGAACATAGCGAGGCTCACGACAGACTTATATGTCTCAGCACAGGTAAGGATTTCGACGATCCTAACAGAATGCACTACACTAAGCAGGAGTGGCTGAAGACTCCGCAGGAGATGGGAGAGGCTTTCGCCGACATCCCAGAGGCTCTTGAAAATACACAGGAAATCGTGGATAAAGTAGAAGCTTATTCCATCGACTCCGACCCGATTATGCCGATATTCGATATTCCTAAAGACTTTGGCACTGAAGAAGAGTATCGCCAGAAATTTACAGAAGAGGATCTGTTTAACGAGTTTACCCGCAACGAACTCGGCGAGGTGGTGATGAGCAGGGAAGAGGGCGAGAAGAAAATCAAGAAGTTAGGCGGTTACGACAAATTATATCGTATCAAGTTAGAAGCCGACTATCTCGCTAAACTCGCTTGGGAAGGCGCGGAACGTCGTTACGGAAAAGAGCTTACTGAAGAACAACGCGAGCGTATCGTATTCGAGCTTCATATCATGAAGACGATGGGTTTTCCTGGTTACTTCCTCATAGTTCAGGATTATATACGCGGCGCTCGTGAAGAACTCGGCGTCTCCGTAGGTCCAGGTCGTGGCTCGGCAGCAGGTTCTGTTGTGGCTTACTGTTTGAAAATCACTGACGTAGATCCTCTGAAGTATGACTTGCTTTTCGAGCGTTTCCTTAACCCTGACCGTATTTCACTTCCCGATATTGACGTCGACTTCGACGATGACGGTCGCGGTAAGGTCTTGGATTGGATTACAGAGAAATACGGCAAGGAGAAAGTCGCTCATATCATCACCTACGGCACGATGGCTACGAAATCGTCTATCGCTGATGTGAGCCGCGTGCAGAAGATACCAATTCCTAAAGTAAACGAGATTAAATCGTTTATTCCTGAAAGAAATTTCCCGGATAATATTAAAGATGAGAAAGGTAAGTCGCCTAAAGTCAATCTTAAGAACTGTTTTAAATATGTTCCAGAGATAAAGGCGATGCTCGAAGGTGACGATGAGAATGTTTCTACGATGTTGACTTACGCACAGCAGCTTGAAGATACGAACCGTCAGATCGGCATTCATGCTTGTGGCGTCATCATCGGCGCTTCTGACCTGACGAATTACGCTCCTCTTTGTACCATCAAAGATAAAGATACGAAAGAAGATGTCCTCGTGACTCAGTATGACGGTCATGTGGTCGAGAACGTAGGTCTTATCAAGATGGACTTCTTGGGACTCAAGACTTTGACTCAGATCAAAGATGCTTTGGCAAATATCAAGAAGACACATGGAATAGATTTAGACATTGACACTATTCCTATTGATGATAAAAAGACATACGAATTATATAGTTCTGGCAATACCATCGGTACGTTCCAGTTTGAGTCGCCAGGTATGCAGAAATATCTTCGTGAACTTAAGCCTTCTGTCTTTGAAGACCTTATCGCTATGAATGCCTTGTATCGTCCAGGTCCTATGGATTATATCCCGACATTCATCGCGCGTAAGACAGGCAAGGAGCCTATTACTTACCCTATTCCTATCATGGAGAAGTATCTTAAAGATACATACGGTGTTACCGTCTATCAGGAGCAGGTGATGCTTCTGTCGCGACAGCTCGCAAGTTTCACACGTGGTGAGTCTGACACCTTGCGTAAGGCGATGGGTAAGAAGCTTATCGAAAAGATGAACGAGCTTAAAGGCAAGTTCATGACACAAGGCGAAGCTAACGGTCACGACCCGGCGATACTCGAAAATATCTGGAAAGACTGGGAGAAATTCGCTTCGTATGCTTTCAACAAATCGCACGCTACATGTTATTCATGGGTGGCTTATCAGACAGCATATCTGAAGGCACATTATCCTGCAGAGTTCATGGCGGCTGTTTTAAATAGTTCTATCAGAGACAGTAAGGAAGTCGTCTTCATGATAGACGAATGTAAACGTATGAAAATAGACGTCCTAGGACCAAGTGTCAACGAGTCGGAATATAAGTTTACAGTAAATCAAAATGGACAGATATGCTTCGGTATGGGAGCGGTGAAGATGGTGGGAGAGGTTGTTATCCAAGCTATTACAGAAGAAAGGGATACTAATGGAAAATTTAAGGACTTCGCCGATTTCTTGATAAGGATGAGTGGTAAAGGCGTGAATAGGAAATCGATAGAAGCTCTTGCAGGAGCAGGAGTCTTCGATTGCTTCGAAGGAATGCACAGAGCTATGTTCTATCATATTGAAGAAGGCGACAAAGCTACTTTCGTGGAGAAAGCGATAAAGTCCGTCAGTGCATATATAGAAAGAAAAAATAATGCGCAATTTGATTTGTTCGCCGATAGCGCAGATGATATTAGCGAGACATTTACGATACAGTTGCCAGAGTGTGAGCCTTGGTCGCAGATGAAAGAATTAGAGATGGAGAAAGAACTCGTTGGCTTTTATATGAGTGCTCATCCTCTTGATATGTATAAAGATGCAATAAAATATTTTGCTAATATCAAATTAGATCAGGTAAAAGATGCGATAGAGAAGAGTCGTGTTGATACGACTTTAATAATGGCAGGAGTGGTTGCGTCATCAGAAAGAAGGCCTACACAGAAAGGAACAGAGTTTGGAATATATCGTATTGAAGATCAGAGCGGAAGTTATGAATTTCGATTGTTTACAGAGAATTATCTTAAAATGAATCCGCTTCTGTCGGCAGGTTCACATGTGCTTGTTACAGGCGTAGTGAGAGAACGTTATCCAAAAAAAGATGAGATCATCGATCCTAATGCACCTAAACCAAAAGAGTTGAGGATAACTAAAGTAGAACTTCTTGAGACTTTATTAGAGAATACCACAAGAGAAGTGAAGTTTACTATTGATGTTAATAAATTGGATAAAGAGAAGTGTGAAGAATTTATTAAGGTGATAAAGGATAATAAGGGAAAACAAAGTTATACGATATATTTTGTTGATAGAGATAATAATATCACTTGTCAGATGCATCCTGGGAAAGGTAGAATATCTGCACAAAATGTCTTTGAGTTGTTGAAATATAAAGACTATGTGACATATGACTTGCTGAAATAAAAAATCTTTTGTCTTTCGTCTTTTGTCTTTCGTCTTTTTTTTATATTTGCAAAAAAGTACTAACAATTAAAAAAAATATTATAGTTATGGCAAATCACATTACAGATGCTACTTTTGAAGTAGAAGTATTACAAAGCGAAGTTCCAGTTATAGTTGATTTCGGCGCAGCATGGTGCGGTCCTTGTAACATGATAGCTCCATATATGGATCAATTAGCAGAAGAATATGCAGGTAAAGCTAAGGTTTTTAAAGCTGACATTGATGAGTGCGCTGGATTAGCAGCAAAATTCCGCATCATGAATGTTCCAACAGTTCTTTATTTTAAAGGCGGTCAAGTAGTTGACAAGAATGTTGGCGGTGCAGCAAAACAAGTCTTCGAAGATAAATTGAAGAAACTTATCTGATCTAATAAATGCCAATAGAAATCAGCAATATAGCTCGGCTGGGAAGTCTTGAATTTTTGGCTCGTCAAATTGTTGAAGGTTTTATTACAGGTCTTCATAGGAGTCCATTTCATGGCTTCTCAGTTGAATTTGCTGAACATCGTCAGTATAACACAGGCGAACCGACCAAAAACATAGATTGGAAACTTTACGCAAGAACCGAGAAACTCTTTGTGAAACGCTACGAAGAAGAGACTAACCTTCGTTGCCAGATAGTCATCGATAAAAGCTCGAGTATGTATTTTCCCGTGCACCAGCAACTCGACTTCAATCATCTTAATAAACTCTGGTTCTCAGTATATAGCAGCGCTGCTCTCATGGAAATGATGCGTCGTCAGCGCGATGCAGTAGGACTTACAACTTTCGATGAAGATGTTATACTACATACTCCTGCAAAATTGTCGAGAGTCCATTCTAATATGATTTATAATGAACTCGATAAATTGATGCTGCCATATGATAAGACAAATAAACAAAAAACTAATACCGTTCAAAGTCTTCATAAGATAGCAGAGATGACACATAAAAGAAGTCTCGTCATTATCTTTAGCGATATGCTTGATAATCTTGATTCTTACAATGAAATATTTGCTGCTTTAGAGCACCTTCGCTACAATAAACATGAAGTGGTCTTGTTTCATGTGTATGATTCGGTACATGAACAAAAATTAGAATATGAGAATCGTCAATATCGTTTTATTGATTTAGAGACCGATGAGGTGTTGAAACTCAATCCTGTGGAGGTGAAGTCGCGGTATGAAAATATTATGTCATCTAAGAAAGAGGAGCTTCTTCGTCATTGCTATCAATATCAAATAGATTATGTAGAAGCTGATATTAATAAGGCTTACGATAAGATACTTACATCATATCTCATCAAACGAAGTAAAATGATGTAAAACCAACAGCTTTTATTCAATCCCTCTTAGGTCTTTGTATAACTGAACAGCGTAGAGGTCTGTCATATTCGATATATAATCAAGAACAACCTGTAATTGAGAGTATAAGTCATCTTTTTCGGTCTTGAACTGTTCTGGTATCAGCGACATTAGTTTCTTGCTGTATGTCTTGTTAGGATTTAACACAGCTTGAACGAAGTCGTCCACGAGACCTCCGATGACATTAAAACCTGTTAGTTCAATCTTGACGACAACGGGATGTCTGTATATATTCTTTAACGAAAAATCTCTACATTTTTCTAGTGCGTTGTTTTCAAAATCGGGGAGATGAGAGATGAGAGCTTTGTTGAAATCACCTTCCATTATTGCTTTATATTCACTGATGAAAACGTCTGATATACAATCGACTAATTTGTTTATTACGGTGGCTCTCAAGAAAGCGATTCTCTCGTTATTGTCGGTTATCGTCTTGTATAAAATTTCTTTTCTCTCAAAGAACCAAGTCTCATCGTTACGGAAGAATGATGTGAAGAAATTATCTATTTTTTCAGTCTCTACGATGCCTCTTTTGTGAGCATCTTCCATGTCGAGGATAAGATAACAGATGTCGTCGGCGGCTTCCATCATATACGACAATGGATGTCGAGCATATATCATTGACTTTTCATCGAGGCACTTTATTTTACAGCCGTCCATCACTTTTTTGAAGGTGTCTAACTCAGAATGAAATATGTTGTATTTCTTCTTATTAGGCAGATGTGATGGGTAAGGATATTTTATCAAAGTGGCTAATGTTGCATAAGTCAGCGACATTCCCCCTTGACGTCGCCCTGCAAACTGATGAGTTAGTTGTCTGAAAGCGTTGGCGTTACCCTCGAACGATACAAGGTCAGACCATTGATAGTCGGGGAGAAGGTCTTGTAAATCTTTGCCAGGTCCTTCTTTGAAGTAGCAGCTTATAGTCTCTTCTCCTGAGTGTCCGAAAGGAGGGTTTCCTAAATCGTGGGCGAGACATGCAGCGGAGACGATGGTGTCGATGTCGTATAATTCACTCATTATGTCGTTGCCATATCTCTCAGATAGTTTCTTCACCACTGTACGTGCAATAGAACGACCTACACTTGCGACTTCTAAGCTATGTGTCAACCTGTTATGTACCATCTTGCTGCCAGGAAGAGGGAAGACTTGTGTCTTGTTCTGCATACGACGAAACACATTAGAGAAGATGATTCTGTCGTAGTCGCGTTGGAAAGCGTTGCGTATATCCGATTTCTTATATTCTCTAAATTCTCTTTCTGCTGATAAAAGTGAGGTCCATTCCATTTTCGTTATTTTTGATTTGTTGTTCTTGCGTATGGTGTGAGGTCTTGAGAGGCGAATTGTCCGCTCTTGTATTTGAAATATCCTGCTATTCCTATCATGGCGGCATTGTCGGTGCTGAATTTAAACTTAGGGATGAAGACTTTCCATCCATGGCGTTTCCCGTTGTCGTACATGGCTTTTTGTAAGGCGGAGTTGGCTGATACGCCTCCAGCGATAGCCACCTGTTTTATTCCTGTCTCTTTCGATGCCTTGACGAGTTTCTTCATCAGTGTCTCTATTATTTCTCTTTGTATGGAAGCACATAAGTCGGCTTTGTTTTTCTCGATAAAGTCAGGATCTTCTTTTAAATTATCGCGTAAGAAATAAAGGAAACTTGTCTTTAATCCGCTAAAGCTATAGTTTAAATCTGGTATGTTAGCCTTACTGAAAGAGAATGCGTTAGGGTTACCTTCTTTAGCCAATCTGTCGATGATAGGACCGCCAGGATAAGGAAGCCCCATAATCTTAGCGATTTTATCGAAGGCTTCTCCTGCTGCATCGTCGATGGTCTTGCCTATGATCTCTAAATCGAAATAGTCATTTACTTTTATTATCTGGGTATGACCTCCAGAAACGGCGAGACATAAGAACGGAAAGTCGGGAGTCTCGTTAACTTCACCTTCTTCTTGTGCAAATAAAGCCATAATATGACCATTGGTATGATTGACTTCTATGAGAGGAATGTCCATAGAAAGAGCGAAAGCCTTTGAAAATGAAGTGCCTACTAATAATGAACCTAAAAGTCCAGGACCACGTGTAAAAGCGATTGCAGATAACTGATTTTTTGTTATATTTGCGTGTTTTAAGGCAGCGTCAACAACGGGGATAATATTCTGCTGATGAGCTCGTGACGCCAACTCAGGAACGACACCACCATATTGACGATGAACTTCTTGGTTGGCAATGATGTTAGATAAAACGGTAGTGCCTCTGAGTACCGCTGCTGATGTGTCGTCGCATGACGACTCTATGGCTAAAATATATTCGTTCATAAGCATTGTAAAGAAAGGACAAAGATACGAAGAAAAAAATTATACATAGCATTTTAATTGTCATAACAGTGCTTTTTGCTCTGTTGGCAAGCTTTAGTGTCGTTGTCTTGGATGCTAATGTGCAGAGTATGCTCGCTCGTAGCGTGGCAGGCTATCTCTCTAATAAGTTGGATACAGAGGTGAAAATCAAGACTTTCTACATCTCGCCAGATATGAGAATACTCGCCGAAGATGTGTTGTTGAACGACAAATATCATAATACTTTGTTTGAAATACAGAGGTTGGATGCTAAACTGTCGCTACGTGACCTCGCAAACGAATTGAGGATAAGAGAGGTATATCTGAAAGACATTACAGCTAATATCGTCAAATATGAAGATGCTGATGCTATGAATGTGACAGAGTTGTTTAAAAAATCAGATAAAGACAAAGATATTAAAAAGAAAGATAACGAACTCTCTATCAGGGTAGATAGACTCGCCATAGAAAATGGACATGTGGTGATATGGAACCAGAATAAAGATAATCCAGGAAGGATGGGAATGGATTATAGTCATCTCGATATAGATAGTATCCACGCAAGTTTTCTAAACCTTTCCTACAAAGATAGAGTGGTGTCGGCTGTGATGGAACATTTGTCTGGCTCCGATAAATCAGGGTTGATATTGGATACTTTGTCGTCGAAGAATAGAATCGTGGTGAGTGATAAAGGTCTTGAATTTAAAGACCTTAAACTAAAAACACAGGCAACATCGTTGGATATGGATCTGTATTTCTATTACAACAACTACAGAGCTTATCTTAAATTTGTTGACTCGGTAAGGATATTCGCTAAGATTCGTCCTTCTCAACTTACACTGAGCGACTTGAGATACTTTGCACCCGTTATGGGTAAGATGATGGATACCTTGCAAATCGAAGGAATTTTCGATGGAAGCGTGAGCGATTATAGCTTGGATGATTTTGCCTTCGACTTCAAAGATAGTACTAACTTCAAAGGTACCATAAGAATGAAAGGTCTTCCTAAGTTCTTCGATACACATATCTACGGTGATGTGGAGAAAATGAACTTTACTTATCAAGACATATCTGAATTTTATATACCTACACCATCAGGAAAGATACCTCTGCCAGAGTCGCTCGATGTCTTGAATGAAGCAATGCTGTCGGGTACTTATGAGGGATTTCATAACAACTTCAAGACTGAGTTTAACCTCCATACTAATGTGGGTAACATATATCTTAACGGTTATCTAAACAATGACTTACGAACTGTGTCACGGCCTAAATATGATGTGACTTTATTCACCAATAACATTAATGCAGCCAAGCTCATCAATATGAAAGATGATTTCGTTATTACCATGAAATCAAAACTCGAGGGTAGTGGATTCTCGTCTGATGAAGCTGATATGCAACTCACTCTTGACGTGGAAGATATGCTGCTGTTTAATAATAGATTCAACGATTTTTTGATCAATGGGGATTTCGAAAGTCAAAGGCTTATGCTTTCCACTTCCGTCGATGATAAAGTCCTTAAAGCTGACTTAGAAGGTCTGATGGATGTCTCCGAAAATATCCCTTCGTTTAATATAAGACTCAATGTTGATAAAGCCGACTTACACGCTCTTAATATATCAGATAAAGACGATAAAATGATTCTTGCTACCGATATATCTGCAAATATCAAGGGTATAGACATAGATAATGCTTTCGGAGATATAACAGTGAGAAATACCAAATACATTGACAGCAGAGGCTCTTATGAGATGGATAGTCTGAATCTTAATATAACAGAAAATCATTTCGACTCAAAAGACATATCATTAGCCTGCGACTTCTTCGACATGAATGTTAATGGTATCATCAATTTCAATAAAATTGGTAATACCTTTAAAAATTATGTCCTTAAATATTTCTATGTCGATAAATGGAGCCATAAAAATGTCAAACTCAATGATAGCGAACAAGATTTCTATCTTAACATGACTCTTAAAGATACGGAAATATTGTCGCAATTGTTTATGCCAAAACTGAATGTCGCCAATAACACGAGTCTTACCGCAACATTTACATCGAGAAATTATCAGTTGCATTCAACATTGACCTCCGACTATATATTATTTAATGGCATGAAAATGAATAATATATATATAAAAAACAAGACGTCTGACGACAAGAGTACTGCTAATATTACTATTGATGAGTTTGTTATTAAAGAACCTACCGATAAAAATCCTCTGAATCTGTCGTTGGAGAATCTTAATTTTATGCTCGATGTTCACAACGACAGCCTTCTCTTAAATATAGCCTGGGACGATGATATTAAGGAAGATAGAAACAAAGCTAATATCAATACGTCGTTTGTAGCATATGACAATTATGGTGGCTTGATGCACCTGACATCTTCCGAACTTATAATAAACGATAGCATCTGGAATATAGCTCCATCGTGTTATATCGATTTTAAGAAAGACAAGACTTATGTCAATAATCTTGAATTTTACTCAGGAAAACAGTCGGTATCTCTTGACGGATTCTTGCCATTGAACTCTAAAGATACTTTGAATATTGATTTTGACAATTTTGACATATCTAACTTCGACATACTTACAGAGAGTTTTGGTATTGATGTAGATGGAATAATAAATGGTGATTTTCATATGTCGGGCTTGAAAAAGAAATTTACTTTCTTATCGAACTTGGATATAGAAGATATAGCGGTAAATAAACATCTCGTTGGCACAGCTAATCTCGATGCAAATTGGAATGCTCCCGATACTTCTATATACATAAAGACAGACATAGTGAGAACTAACGGAGCTGAAGATAAAGTGTTGTCGCTTGATGGAAAATATTTCACTTCACGTCAGAATAACCTCGACTTTGATATAAATCTTAATGGCATCGATGTGTCGGTGATTACTCCATTTGTCAAAGGTACTATCAGTCGTGTCAGCGGTTATCTCGGCGGAAATCTCAATGTAGTAGGCTCGTTTGCAAAACCTGTAATACTTGGAGACGCAAGACTTTATGATGCGGCATGTAAGATAGATTACCTTAACACTTATTACAGAGTAAACGATGTAAATGAAGGACGAATGCCAGCAAATAGATATATAAGGTTTAGTGAGAATAGGATAGACCTTAACAATATCGTTTTAACTGATACTTTGGGTAATCATGCTTTGGCAAGAGGTGTCGTCACCCACAACTATCTGAAAGACTTTAGTTTTGATATAGACTTAGATTTAGATAACTTCTTAGCTATAGATCTTCCTGAAGAAGCATCAGCATCGTTCTATGCTACCGCTGTAGCTAATGGCGACGTGAAGATAAAAGGTCCACTCGATGACATACATATTGACATTGATGCAGAAACTATGACAGGAAGCTCGATAGATGTTAACCTTACAAATAGCAATACCTTGAAAGACAATTTTATAGTCTTTGTACAGAAAGATACATATGAAGATACTACACAGATAATAGTGCCAGAAGTAGATAAGAACAAGAAGTTTACTCTTAACCTTAATGCAGCTGTCGATAGAAATACTAATGTGGATATTCATCTTCCTTCAAATATGGGTAATATTAGCGCTATCGGTAGCGGCGACCTTAGATTGGGCTATGCCCTCGACCAACTTTCTCTCTATGGTGATTATGTCATTGATGAAGGAACATTTTCCTTTAACTTCCAGAATCTGTTATTGCTCGATTTTAACATAAGACCAGGTAGCACCTTGTCATGGACGGGTAAGGCGGAAGATGCCGATATCAATGTGGTGGGTAGCTATAGAACAAAATCATCAATATCGTCACTCGGTATTGAAGTCGATTCTACATCATTGGTTAGCAACATCAATGTGGATTGCATAATACGTCTGCAAGAGAAACTATCTAACCCGACAATCACATTCGGAATAGAACTCCCCAACGCTACCGATGATATTAAGAATACTGTGTTCTCTGTCATCGACACTACCAACCAAGCAGTGATGTCGCAACAGATTATCTCTCTTCTTGTGATGGGTTCGTTCTCTTATGGTAATAGTAATAGTAGCCTATATAGCATAGGAGCGTCTAACTATTATAATGTGTTGACAAGTTATCTGAGTGGCTGGCTCTCGCAGATAAGCAAAGACTTCGACGTGGGTGTGAGATATACTCCTGAAGATAACCTCACAGCTGAAGAGCTGGAAGTGGCTCTATCAACACAGCTCTTCGATGATAGACTTACCATAGAAGGTAACTTCGGTATGTATTCAGGCTCCCAAAATGAGGCAACTCAGGGCGCAAATAATATCGTGGGTGACTTTGATATGACCTTTAAGATAACTAATCGTCTGAGCCTTAAAGCATATAACCATTCTAACTTGAATAGTAACTATTATTCATATACTTATGAGGCGTATTCCGATTATACCCAAGGAATAGGTATATCTTATTCTCAAAGCTTTGATAATATTAGGGAGATTTTTATCAGAAAAAATAGAAATAAAAAGAATAAGATTTCTAAAGATAACAGACGTCGCAACGAATAGAATATCACATGAATAGCAATGATAAACCTTTTGTTCTCTATAGAGCCTCAGCTGGATCGGGTAAGACCTACACCCTTATAAGAGAATTTCTTACCTTATGCTTTAAACATGACGATAAATACTTTAAGGAAATATTGGCAGTGACGTTTACTAACAAGGCCGCTAATGAGATGAAGGCTAAGATTCTCAACAACCTCAAAGCTATCATCAATAATGAAGTGGCGGCCTCCGACTTGATCAATGACCTTGAAAATGAGACAAAACTTCAATATGAAGATATTAGAGATAAAGCTAAAAAGCTGTACATTAATATCATTCATAACTACTCCGATTTCAATATCTCTACTATCGATAGTTTTGTGCAACAGGTAGCTCGCTCCTTCGCTAAAGAACTTAACCTCCCTCCTCAATATAAAGTGCTCCTCGACGAGGATGAACTCTTAGATGAAATAATACAACGCATCGATAAGAAAATCGGTAATGACGATGGTATGATGACAGAGATACTGTCGGAATTTATTGAGTTTAAACTCGATAACGAGGAAAATGATAGAATAGAAACTCCTATAAGAAGTTATATAAAAAAACTACTTAAAGAGAGCGCATATAAAAAAGGCGAGATGCTTAGAATTGTCAGCCTCGATAAAACTCAATATCACGAAGTTAAACAGTATCTCAACAATAAAATCGTTGAACTCGAAAAATCTATCAAAGAGATTATTGGAAATATAGAAGACATTATAACGAAATACCAAATAACGGAAGATTGCTACGAGGGAAAATCAAAAGGATTGATAAGTGTCGTCGATAAGATACAAAAAGAAGAGAATATAAGAAATGTGGAACCTTCTGCTTTGCTAACACAGACGATAAGAAAGATATTCTTGAAGAATGATTGGGTCAACAAAAAAGCTCCTAAAGATGTCATAGATAAACTAAATCGTGATAATATCGACTTGCTGAAAATCTTTGGCTCTCTCCTCGATGACTGTAACTCGCTGTATTTTATCAATATATTACGCAACGACTTCTATCTTTATGTGCTTAGAGGTAAGCTGATGAACATCGTTAACGAATATATCGATGATACATATAAGGTTCATATATCGGAGTTTAACAAGAGAATATCTGATATACTTGGCGACTGCTCGGTGCCTTTTATATACGAGAGAATAGGTGCAAGATACAGACATTTCTTTATCGATGAGTTTCAGGATACCTCTATACTTCAATGGTTTAATTTCCTCCCTCTGATAAGTAACAGCTTGTCGTTTGGTAATAAAAACCTCTTGGTAGGTGATGCTAAACAAGCTATCTACAGATTTAGAAGCGGCGAGGTGGAACAGATTATTAAACTTCCTCATATCCACCAAAATCCTAATAACGAATTTACCAACGAATGCGAGAGTCTCTTTGTGCATAATTGGAATCCTAAACAGTTAGAGACTAATTATCGCACAAAAGAAAATATCGTTAAATTCAATAACGACTTCTTCGACTTCTCTAAAGATATACTCGGTAATGATTTGTATAAGTCGGTATATGCTGATAATATGAGACAGAAATTTAGAGATAAAGATTACAAAGGTTATGTCAGACTTGAGATCTTTAAGATGAGTAGTTTTAAAGAGGAAGGAAAGAGAGTGGCTGATAAAAAGAAGTATAAACATGCCGTTAAAGTATCTATACTCGATGATATACTGAGACTTAGAAGACTTGGCTACGATTATAAAGACATCGCTATCTTGGTTAGAAATAATTCTGACGGCTCCGACATCGCTGAGTTCCTTACTAAAAGCGAACATAAAATACCTGTGGTGTCGTCCGACTCTATATCGCTGAAATCTTCGGATAAAGTCATGCTCCTGATATTGACGCTGCGTTATCTCGCCGATGAAAATAATGAAGTGATAAAAGTGTCGCTGAGATATTATCGTGAGATATGCGATAATCCTGATGTGGCGACACGTGACTTGTCTGATGCTGCAGATGTTATTGATGAGGAGAAGTTAAGGGAGATAAAAAACAACACGTTGAGTCTGTATGACTTATGTGTGAAGATAGTTAAGTTTTATGGATTTAATATCATTGATGACATTTTCCTTCAGTATCTGATGAGTGTCGTCAATGAGTGGCAGAACGCAGAACACGGTGGATTAAACGATTTCTTAGATTATTGGGAACGAAAATCGGATTCTTTTTATGTGAAGACTTCATCGGATATCGACGCCGTGCAGATTATGACGATACATAAGTCCAAAGGTCTCGAATTTAAAATAGTGATGTATCCTTATGCTTTTACTCAACTGCCAGAGCGATTTAAAGGAGAAGAACGATGGATGTCGTGTCAAGACGATTTCAAAGCTATTAAAGATATACCTCACATAGACAGTTTTATCCTGCCTATCAAAAAAAATCTTAACAATACCATCTTTGAGAAATATTATGTAGAAGAGAAAGAAAAAGCATGTTTCGACGACTTTAATATCATGTATGTGGCGATGACTCGTCCAAAAGATATGTTGTTTATATATACCAACGATTCAAAGACTAAAGATAATAACTATAATCTCCTCCTTGATTATGTGGAATATGACAAGGAAAAATATTCTATGAAGTCGGGAATGCTCGACGACGATATTTCATATGTTTATGAGATAGGAGAGATGGTGGCCAATAATAATGTCGCTAAAGACTTAGATGGTAATATCTTAGAACTTGGCGATAGTAAAGATGTCGATACGATAGATTGGAATGATGTCGTTAAAATGAAGGCAGAACCTGTTATATTGACAGCCGATTATAAGGAATATCAACCACAAGAATGGGGCGTGTTGGTACATGAAATTCTGTCGAAGATAGAGAAAAAAGACGATGCAAAGCGAGTGTTGACACCTTATATATATAACGGCAGCATCGATGAGAGACAGGCAGAAATATTGCTTAAACAATTTGAGGAGATAAGTTCTTCTGATATGATATGTGAAGCATATTCCGATGATTGTATCGTTAAAAGTGAGATGGAGATACTCACTAATGAAGGCAAGATAATACGTCCAGATAGATATTCTGAGTCACAAGATAAGATTATTATCATAGACTATAAGACAGGAAAGAAAGACGATGTATATAAGAAACAATTAAATAAATATGCATCAGCATTGCAAAAGATGAATGTCAACAAAAATATAGAAGCATATCTTGTTTATATCACAGAGGAAAAAATTAAGGTAGAAATAGAACAAGTGGAATTGACATATTTGTAAAAATAAAAGCATTTTTTTGTAAATTTGCACCCGTTTGTTGAAAATAAATAATCACTAAATTATAATAGATGGAGAGCATTCGTAACGTTGCAATTATTGCTCATGTTGACCATGGCAAGACCACATTGGTAGATCGTATTTTATACCAATCAAGATTGTTTAGAGACAATCAGGAGACTAATGATTTGATATTGGATAATAACGATCTTGAACGAGAACGAGGTATCACCATCTTATCTAAAAATGTTTCTGTACGTTATAAGGGCGTGAAGATTAACATCATCGACACTCCCGGTCACTCCGACTTCGGTGGCGAGGTGGAACGCGTCCTCAATATGGCCGATGGCGTTATCTTACTTGTTGATGCTTTTGAAGGTCCTATGCCTCAGACACGTTTCGTACTTGAGAAGGCTTTGCAGTTAGGACTTAAACCTATAGTCGTTGTCAATAAAGTTGATAAACCTAACTGTTATCCAGAAGAGACTCAGGAAGCAGTCTTCGACCTCATGTTCAATCTCGGAGCTACAGAAGAACAACTCGATTTCCCTACTGTGTTCGGCTCCTCAAAACAAGGCTGGATGTCGGCAGATTATAAGCAGCCAACATCAGATATTTCATATCTCTTAGATACAATCTTAGAACATATCCCTGCAGCAAAACATGAAGAAGGAACACCTCAGATGTTGATTACATCTTTAGATTACAGCTCTTATGTGGGTCGTATAGCAGTGGGACGCTTGAAGAGAGGAACATTACAAGCTGGTATGAACGTCTCTCTCGTGAAGCGCGATGGCACTGTCAAGAAGAACACTATTAAAGAGTTATATACTTTTGAAGGATTGGGAAAAGAAAGAACCAAGAACCCGATATTATCTGGCGACATCGTTGCTATCATGGGACTTGAAGATTTTGAGATCGGTGATACTGTTGCCGACTTGGAAAATCCAGAGGCACTGCCTCCAATTCATGTCGATGAGCCAACGATGAGTATGTTGTTCACCATTAACAACTCGCCTTTCTTCGGTAAAGAAGGTAAGTTCGTTACCTCACGTCATCTTCGTGAACGTCTTTATAAAGAACTTGAGAAGAACCTTGCACTCCGTATTGAAGATACAGCATCGCCAGATTCAATGATGGTGTTTGGTCGTGGTATCTTGCACCTTTCTATCTTGATAGAGACGATGCGTCGTGAAGGCTATGAGTTCCAGATAGGTCAGCCTAAGGTTATCATCAAAGAGATTGACGGTAAGAAATGTGAACCTATCGAGATGTTGACAGTTCAGGTGCCAGAACAATTCGCTGGTCGTGTCATCGAACTCGTCACAGCTAAGAAAGGTGAGATGATAAACATGCAGCCTAAGGGCGACAGAATGAACATCGACTTTGAAATTCCATCAAGAGGTCTTATCGGATTGAGAAGCAGTATGCTTACTGCCACAGAAGGTGAAGCTGTTATGTCGCAACGACTCAAAGGCTATGAGCCATGGAGAGGGGAGATAGCAGGTCGTAACACAGGAGCGCTCATCGCGATGGAGACAGGTGTTGCAGTACCTTACGCGTTATGGAAACTTCAAGATAGAGGAGCTTTCTTTGTACAACCTAACGAAGAGGTTTATGTCGGTGAAGTTATAGGTGAAAACACACGTTCTAACGATATAGTCTTGAATGTTAATAAAACAAAACATCTTACCAATGTCAGAGCATCAGGCTCCGATGAAAAGATCGTCCTTATTCCACCAAAACGCTTCTCATTAGAAGAATATATGGAGATGATTCGTGATGATGAGTATTTAGAGATAACACCTAAGAGCCTGCGTTTGAGAAAGATTATCTTAGATGAGATAGAACGCAAACGTCAAAGCAAAAGAGAAGAATAAATGAATAACAAAAAAAATAACGCTGATTTGAAACTTCAAATCAGCGTTATTTTTATTGTCAATGTCTGTGTCAGCGTCTGAATCTGAGCCTGTTCTCTGAGGTATAAGGAACATATATCAGACAGATGTCATCGTCTTTATTTGCATGATACATTTTAGCAACCATTACAGTAGCGTTGCTTTCATCAGCAGCATCTAAATAAACGTAAATGTCATTATTATTGTCATCAGTTAATTTGCCGTAATAATAAAAATTCTCTTCAAGATATTGATCTATACGCAGGTCAAGGTCGTTCCTTATGTATAAATCAGACTCATAATATTCGTTGTCTTTAAAGAAAAACGACATCGACCATACTGCGTAAGAATACCAATTAGTATATATTATCACACTGTCGGTCGATATTGTAGGTTGACCATAAAGCGATAAGATCTTTTCTTGGTTGCAGCCAAAGTCTAAAGTAGGCTCTTCAAAAAGAGTGACATTCACATGAACATTGACGCTGTTCTCAGAGTTTGAGATTGTGATATTAGCTTCACCTATGTTCTTTCCGAAAATCTTACCGTTTTTATCGACAGTGACAATTAGATCATTGTCGGAATAATACGTGAGTTCTTCTTCCGATGAGGCGTTGAGATTGTAACTCTCTTGTAGAACAATATTTACATCTTTTGAACCATTGTATTTTATCGTCTTATCAATTTTCTTTCCACATGATGTGATGATAAAACATAAGCCAATTAAAATTAAAGCGACTTTCTTCATAAATTTAAATTTTTACAAAAATATAAAATTATTCAAAGGCATGTGATTAATAAGAAAAAAAAACTAAATTTGCGCATTATGAAAATTATAACACATTAAATAAAAATAATATGATTAACAACAATTTCATTAAACGTCACAATGGCCCAACAGCAACTGATGTGGAAAAAATGCTTAAGGTCGTTGGCGTTGAATCGACAGATCAACTTATCGACGAAATCATTTCTCCAGATATTCGTCTTCCAAAAGGTTTAAATATCGGTAGAGGTTTAAACGAATATGAATGCTTCGGCAACCTCAAGGCATTGGGTGCAAAGAATAAGATTTACAGAAGTTATATCGGTTTGGGTTACTATAACGTAATCACTCCTGGTGTCATCACACGTAACATTCTTGAAAATCCAGGATGGTACACTTCATACACTCCTTATCAAGCTGAGATCTCTCAAGGACGTCTTGAAGCTCTCTTGAATTATCAGACTGTTATCAGCGACATGACAGCAATGCCATTGGCAAACGCTTCATTGTTAGACGAAGCAACAGCTGCTTCAGAAGCAATGTTGATGTTCTGGCATAGCCGCAGCCGCGCTCAGGTGAAAGCTGGTATCAATAAATTCTTCGTCGCTAACGATGTGTTCCCACAAACAATAGACGTTATCAAGACAAGAGCTTATCACTTGGGTATTGAAGTCGTTGTTGACGACATCAAGAACTTCAGCGCAGGTGAAGAATATTTCGGCGTTTTAGTACAATGTCCTAACCAATACGGACGCATCATCAACTACAGCGCAGAAGTTAAGACATGGAAAGAAAAAGGTATGCAGGTAGCTGTCGCTTCCGACCTTATGAGCCTCGCTCTTATCACACCTCCAGGCGAATGGGGCGCTGATGCAGTAGTAGGTTCTAGCCAACGCTTTGGTCTCCCAATGGCATTCGGCGGTCCTCACACAGGTTTCTTCGCAACAACAGACGCTTACAAACGCGAGATGCCAGGTCGTATCATCGGTATATCAAAAGACGCTCTAGGCAATCCAGCTTATCGTCTCGCTCTCCAAACTCGTGAGCAACATATCAAACGCGAAAAAGCTACATCAAATATCTGTACAGCACAGGCTCTCCTCGGTATCATGTCAGGATTCTATGCAATCTATCACGGACCAGAAGGCATCAAAGAAATAGCTCGTCATATCAATATCCTTGCTTGCGTCCTCGATAAAGAGATGCAGAAATATGGTGTTAAACAACTTAACGATCATTACTTCGATACATTACATTTCGAGTTGCCAGAAGGCTTCTGCACATGCAAAGTCAATGAAGTAGCTCTTCAACATCAGATGAACTTCCGTATCATCGACAAACAACATTTCGCTATCAGCTTAGACGAAACAACATCATTGGCTGACGTTAACGAAATAGTAGCTGTCGTTTGTGAAGTCCTCGGCAAACAACATGAAGACTTCGTATGCAACCCTTCAGTTTGCGGAACATTCAATGGCGTTCAAGAAGATATGCAACGTACATCTGCTTACTTGCAAGAACCAGTGTTCTTCAAATATCGCAGCGAGACCGACATGATGCGTTATATGAAACAACTTGAAGACCGCGACTTGAGCTTGAACCGCGCTATGATTCCTCTCGGATCATGTACTATGAAACTCAACTCAGCAACTTCAATGTTCGCTTTGAGCTGGCCAGAATTTGCTAACATTCACCCATTCGTACCACAAGATCAAGCTGAAGGTTATTTGGAATTAATTAATGAGTTGGCAAAAGACCTTTGCGAAATCACAGGCTTCGCTGGTATGTCATTCATGCCTAACTCTGGTGCAAGTGGTGAATACGCAGGTTTGTTGACAATACGTCGTTATCAAGAAGCTAACGGTCAAGGTCACCGCGACATCTGCTTGATTCCAGCTTCAGCACACGGAACAAACCCAGCATCAGCGGCTATGGCAGGCATGAAAGTCGTCGTAGTGAAATGCGATGCTAACGGTAACATCGATATGGAAGACGCTAAGGCTAAGGCAGAAGAATACAAAGACAGCCTCTCAGCTTTCATGGTAACATATCCTTCAACACACGGTATCTACGAAGACGGCATCCGCGACCTCATGAAGATCGTTCACGACAATGGCGGTCAGGTTTATATGGACGGTGCTAACATGAATGCACAAGTCGGTTTGACATGTCCTGGTTTTATCGGTGCTGACGTATGTCACCTCAACTTACACAAGACATTCGCTATCCCTCACGGCGGTGGCGGTCCAGGCGTAGGTCCTATCGGCGTGGCAGCTCACTTAGTTCCATTCTTGCCAACACACCTCAACCTCGCTACATATAATGAGAAACTCGGTGCAGTGTCAGCAGCTCCATTCGGCAGCGCACAAATCCTCACCATCTCTTACGCATACATCAAGATGTTAGGCGGCGAAGGTTTGAGAGAAGCTACTAAGATGGCTATCTTAAATGCTAACTACCTCAAAGATAGATTGAAAGATTATTATCCAATACTTTATACCGGTAACAACGGTCATGTTGCTCACGAAATGATTCTCGATATCAACGGTATCAACAAAGCTACAGGCGTCGCTGCTATCGACATCGCAAAACGTTTGATGGACTACGGCTTCCACGCTCCAACAGTGGCATTCCCTGTTCATGAGACATTGATGGTTGAGCCAACAGAAAGCGAGCCATTGGCAGAGTTAGATCGTTTCGTTGACGCTATGATTAAGATCCGTCAAGAGATAGCCGACATCGAAAGCGGCAAGGCAGAGAAAGGCAACAACCTTATCTCACACGCTCCTTATACAGCTGAGATGTTGATGGCTGACAACTGGGAGTTCCCATTCACACGTCAAGAGGCAGGCTTCCCTAACAAGAGCGATGTCCAAGACAAATACTTCCCACATGTCACAAGAATCGACGACGCATTCGGCGACAGAAACCTCTGCTGCAGAATCGACTGATAAACTGTAGTGACACCTCAAGTGTGTCAGTAATATTATAGAGACATCATTGATTTGGTGTCTCTATTTTTTTTAATAAGAAGTCCGTCAGTCATAATGAATTTTATATGAAAAGATGTCGTTTGTCAGTGGGAGAGGAAAACAAAAAAAGCACCTCATCATCTGAAGTGCTTCTTTTGTGGGGGAGGGTGGACTCGAACCACCGAACTCATCCGAGGACAGATTTACAGTCTGTTGCAATTGCCACTATGCGACTCCCCCGAAGTGTAAGAACTTGTCCTTTAAAGACGCTGCAAAGATACATTATTTTCTCTTTCTCTCGACAAGAAATAAAACTTTTTTTAAAATATTTTTTTATCTCGTGATAATCAGTAGATAACCGTTGATTTTACCACTGATGCCGCTTCAAAAAAGCCAACAGCAGCTCCTTTGGGATATATATTTGTACTCACATTATGCGGCATTCCTATCATAGGATTCGATCCAATGTTGCCGTTAACATCTGAGATATATTTTGAAAACTCAGGTGTCACGCTGTACAAATATAGTGTGACTTTATCACCTTTGTTTAATATAGGATTATCGTTTTCATCGTTACCGAACATCTGTAAAGGCAACTCGCCGAACAACTTTATGAACTCAGGTCCGTTGATATAAAATCCTGAAGCTCCTGCGAGAGAGTATGATGTACATCTCAGTAAAGACTCATTCAATAGAGAGTCGTTGATGGCTGCATTGATAAGATAATTGATTGAAGGATCGCTGTTAGATTGAAAATAAGCGTATGCTCCTAAGACATCGAATTGTAATCCTCCCATAGCTACTTCCTTGATGATTATAGAGTCGATTTGTGTGATGTTGTCTTTCATCGTCGATTGTGCATGATAATGATGCAATCCTTCTTCGTCAATGATGTTGATATTAAGATTATATGTCCGACCTATCACACCAGCCACAGAGTCAACGGTTTCGTAATATCCTTTTTGTTCTGTCTCTTCAAAATATATAGTATCTATTCCATCGTAAATGAAGACTTCAGCATCAGAAATCATCGTTATCTCATCGTTAGAGTAAAAGTCGGCAGTTCTGCTTAACACGATCTGATGTTTTTTATATTCGTTGGTGATATGACCGCTGACACCAACTAATTGAGGACCTTCTTGAACGTCGATAATGATGTCGTCGGTACAAGCAGATAACGACAATATCAATGTTATTATGATGAAATATCTTTTCATGTCAGTTAAAATTTGAAGTTATACGATACTGATGGAATTACGGAGAATAAAGATATTTGTTGTGTCTTTATTGTGTTGTCTTCTTGAGGTATGAAGATCACAGCCCATGTGTTTTTTCTTCCGTAGGCGTTATATACTGAGAAGTTCCATTCGCCTTGCCAATTTTTTCTTTTCTTGCATTTCAGTGTTGCCGATAAGTCGAGGCGGTGGTAGTCGGGATAGCGGCTTTTATTTCTTTCGCCGTTATATATCGAATAGGTTACACCGTCAATGGTGTATTTGCCGTAAGGATATGTTGTGGGTTGTCCTGTGTTATATACCCATGTAGCCGACACATCGAAGTATTTGTTAAACTCATAATTCATGACGATACTGATATTATGGGGTCTGTCGTAAGGTGATATGTATTCTTTTCCTAAGTTGATGTCTTTGATAGTTCTGAAAGCTCTGCTGTAAGTGTAAGAGATCCATCCTGTAAGTTTCCCGAAGTTTTTTCTTGCGAGGATTTCGGCTCCATAAGAACGACCTTTACCGCTTCTCACTTCGCCGTCAACGAAGGCGTTGCCAATAAAGAAAGCATCGTCGGCGAAGTCGATGACGTTATGTATGTCTTTGTAAAACAACTCGACAGAAGTCTCTATGTCGTTATGAAGGAAGTTGCGGAAATAACCTATCGCATATTGGTCGCATTTCTGAGGTTTGATGTTAGGACTAGAAGGAAACCAGAGGTCGAAGGGGATGCCTCCCGTTGCGTTGGTAGCAACTTGAGCATATTGTACAGTCCTAAGGTATGAAGCCTTGATAGAAGATTTGTCGTCAAGTTGATACATTATCGCAAGACGAGGCTCCATGTTGAACTCTGTATGAAAGAGCTCGTTTGAACCATAATATATGTCGCCATAATATTCATATTCGTCATCGAACAAATACAGATACTCTTCTCCTTTATTCTGAAATATCGACAACCTTAATCCATAACGTATTGAAAATAAATCTCCAATCTTATGGTCATTGGTGAGGTATAAAGAATATTCTAATGCTTTTCTCACTATCTCATCATCGGGACTTACTCCGAGATATGTGGCGAGGACGCCTGTCCTGTCGTCTAGCTTACCTTGTCCATACTGATGATAAGTGGCGGAAGCTCCAAAACGTGATGTGATATTGTTGTTGAATAAGAATGTGAAATCGTATTTAGCGGAGAGGTCTTCGATGCCAGCGGTGATGTCAAAGTCGTAAGGCTGCATGTCAACACCTATCTGGTATCTATAGTTGGAATAAAATACCGATAGGTTGGAGCTTAGCTTATCGTTGAAGATGTGATTCCATCGTGTTGTGATATTTTTGTTGCCATATCTCATGGTCATAAGAGAGTCCACGCCTAAGATGTCATCGCCGAGATATGCTGAGACGAAGAGTCGGTTTTTGTCGTTGACAGTGTGCATTATCTTAGCGTTAAAGTCGTAGAAATACATCGAGTTGCCTCTGAGTTTTTTTATCATGTTACATGCTAGCACTCCTCCGTAGGTGATACGGCCGGCGAGCATCACAGCGCTTCGTCCTTTGTTGAAGGGGATGTTTAATGTGAGTCTGCTTGTCAAGATGCCAACTCCGCCTTGCATCTTAAACTTATTAGGAATCTCATCGATGGTTTTGATGTCTAATACCGATGATAGGCGGCTGTCGTACATCGCGGGTATATCACCTTTATATAAGGTGGCGTCTTTTATGACGTCGTTGTTGAAGACGGAGAAGAACCCTAAGAAATGAGAGGCGTTATAGACAGGCACGTCGTCTAACAAGATGAGGTTCTGGTCAGGCGAGCCTCCTCTTACGCTGAAACCCGATGAGCCTTCCGAGGCTGCATGGACGCCTGGCAGAAGCTGTATCGATTTTATCACATCGACTTCTCCCATCAACGAGGGTATCTTCCTGATTTGTATCATATCGATATTTTGAATGCTCATCTGTAGCTCCTTGACATTAGCATCACGTCCTTTACTCGATATTATAACCTCGTCAAGCATTTTGCTATCGGTCTTCATCATGACATCTATTGTCTTGACTGAGTTAGCGATATTAACCTCTCTCGACTCTGTGATATACCCTACGAAAGAATATTTAATGGCGTAAGAGCCTTCTTGTAATGATAATTCGTAATGACCTCTCTCGTCGGTAGTGGTGCCAACTTTAAGAGATTCTATTATGACAGTGACGAAGGGTAGGGGCTCGTTAGCTTCATTTCTAACAATGCCTTTTATCCCACCGTTATGTTGTTGTGACGACAACGTATTGGAGATAAAAAATAAAATTATCAACAAATATAATATTTTATGCTTCATTTTCGTATGAATTTCGTAACTTGCAAAGGTAATATTAATTTAAACACATTATTGACTATGAATAACTTTATTTATCATATACCTACTAAGGTGTATTTCGGTGAGGAACAATTGTCTCATCTTGGAGAGGAATTGAAGAAATTTGGTACACGTGTCTTGATGACATACGGTGGTGGTTCTATAAAGAAGATAGGTTTATACGATAAAGTCATCGCTGAGATGAAATCTGCTGGTCTTGAGGTATTTGAGCTTTCAGGCATCGAACCTAACCCACGCATCGACTCGGTACGTAAAGGAGCGCAGATGTGTAAGGAACATAACATCGATGTCTTGCTTGCAGTAGGTGGTGGCTCTACTATTGACGCCACTAAGTTTATGGCAGCAGGAGCTCTTGTCGATCACGACCCATGGGACTTCTTTAACGAGAAGAGAGCTCCTATCAACGAGGCGCTTCCTATCGTCTCCATACTGACACTCTCAGCCACAGGCTCTGAGATGGATACAGGAGGTGTCGTCAGTAACCCTGAGACCAACGATAAGATAGGTCGCCTCGACCCACATCTCTTGCCTAAGGTGTCGTTCCTCGACCCGACAAATACCTTCACGGTAAGTAAATATCAAACGGCATGTGGCTCTGTCGATATTATGTCGCATATCATAGAAGTATATTTCAACATGGAGCCTGATTTGTTTATGCTCGACTGTTTCATGGAAGGCATGATGAAGACAGTGGTGAAATATGCTCCTATCGCGATGCAAGAACCTGACAATTACGAGGCTCGTGCTAACCTTATGTGGACTTCATCGTGGGCTATCAATGGCTTCATCAATGGTGGAAGAGCAAAGGCATGGAGCTGTCACCCTATGGAACATCAGCTCTCTGCTGTCTATGACATCACACATGGACTCGGTCTCGCCATACTCACACCACGTTGGATGGAATATTGTTTAGACGAGAGCAATGTCTCTAAGTATGTTCAATTTGCAACCAACGTCTTTGGCGTTGATGCTAACCAAGAGCCTATGACGATAGCAAGAGAAGGTATCAAACGTCTTTACGACTTCTTCTTCAAGACATTAGGATTACAAAGTACCTTGACGGAGTTAGGGATAGGTAAGGAACATTTTGAGGAGATGGCAGATAAAGCCTGCGGCGGAAGGCTGTTGAAAGGCTTCAAGTCATTGACAAAAGACGACATCGTGAAGATATATGAGATGTGCCTGTAAGGATTGGAAAATAAAAAAGTAATCATCATTGTTTATGCTTCAAAGATTTTTTTACCTTTGCAGGAATTAAATTTTTATTACCATGTCATTCATTACTAAAGAAAAAAAATACAAGTGGAACTTTGTTAATATAGGTGGTTCTGCTCGTGTAAGAATCAATTCTGGCGAAGACATCGCTCATCTCGCAGAACTAGATCCTAAGATGTGGACCGTCCTTTCTTGTCCAACAACAGGTCTCGAAATAGATGACAAAAGTCTTAAATACATGGACTGCGACGGTGATGGTAAACTGCGTATCAACGATGTCATCTCTGTGTCTCAATGGATTATGTCGATGCTTAAAGATAAAGACCTTATCCTTAAAGGCTCTAACTCTATCGATATAAACGATATTAACACCGACGATGCTAACGGAAAGAAACTCTTTTCTTCAGCAAAACAGATCTTAGAAAACCTCGGTAAAGAGGGTACTGTCATCTCTCTCTCTGATACAGCCGACATCACTGCTATCTTTGCTAAGACTCGTTTCAACGGCGATGGCGTCATCACAGAAGCATCTACTGACGACGCTGATCTGAAGGCTACTATCACAGCAGCCGTTACCACAACCGCTGGCGTTGCTGACAGAAGTGGCGCTCAAGGTGTCAATGCAGAGTTGATAGAGTCTTTCTACAAAAACCTCAACGATTATGTGGCATGGTGCGACGCTAAGGTGGAAGCTCCTTTCGGTGATAATACTGACGCTGTCATCAATGCATACAATGCCTTAGACGCTAAGGTGAAAGACTTCTTCATGCGTTCTAAACTCGCAGCATTCTCGCCAAACAGCATGGCATCGTTGGATATTCAGACTTCAAGGATAGATGCCATAAGTGCAGAGAACCTATCTACTAAGAATGATGAGATCGCTGCCTATCCTTTGACACATATCACAGGAAAATCGGAGATAGATATTAACGCAGCTATTAACCCTGTATGGGATAGTAACTTCAACACGATAAAATCGTTGGCACTCGACGCTTCTAAGACTGTCATCACCGAAAATGACTGGGCTGAGATAGGAGGGAAGTTCGCCGCTTATCAGGCTTGGAGAAATGCTAAAGCAGGCGCTGCTGTAGAAGGTCTCGGCATAGATGCTATCAAGAACTTCATCGCTCAGGATAAGAAAGCAGAGTTGCTTGATCTTGTGGCTCAAGATGCTGCTCTCAAAGAAGAGTCGGATAATATCGAGATGGTTGACAAGTTCCTTTACATCTTCCGCGATTTCTATAAACTCTTGAAGAACTTCGTCACTTTCAACGATTTTTATAATAAAGATAATGATGTTAAAGCTATCTTCCAATGCGGAACACTCATCATCGACCAAAGAGCTTGTAAGTTCTGTATGAGAGTCAACGACACTGCAAAACATAGCGCATCGGCAGCTCCAAGTGGAATGTATCTAGTTTATTGTGACTGTACCACAAAATCGAAACCTGCTAAGTTACAGATAGTAGCTGCTATGACGGTAGGCGATATTGGCGCTCTGTCAGTAGGTAAAAACGGAGTCTTCTACGATAACGATGGATTAGAATGGGACGCAGTGATAACCAAGATTATCGATAATCCTATCAATATCTCGCAGTCGTTCTGGTCGCCTTATAGAAGAATGGCTACAGCGATAGAGAACCTCATCAACAAGAGTGCAGCCGACAAAGACGCTAAGATGATGGCCAACGCCACAGCAAGTATCAATGCGGCTCCGGCAAAGACAGCAGATCCTAAGGCAGCTGCCGTCGCCGCTCCTCCTTTCGACATCGCTAAGTTCGCTGGTATCTTTGCTGCAATAGGTATGGCAGTAGGTATGATAGGAACAGCTTTAGCAAGTATCTTCAAAGGATTGTTCGCTCTTAAATGGTGGCAGCTCATCATTTTGTTCGTCGGAATAATATTGGTGATATCTGGACCTGCTATGGTGATGGCATGGATGAAGCTGCGTCGCAGAAACATAGCTCCACTGCTTAACGCCAACGGCTGGGCTATCAACTCTAACGCTAAGATTAGCATACCATTCGGTGAGACACTGACAGAGATAGCGAAATATCCTAAGATGAAACTCAACGACCCTTATGCAAAGAAAGGCATGAAACCATGGCAAAGCTGGTTCTTGTCGATATTCACCGCTATATTGATAGTGGTAGTGCTTTGGCTGTTTAATGTGTTATCAGGCGTAAGCCCTAAATTAAAATCTCCACTTCCAAGATATAACAAAGCAGAAGTAGAGAACGTTGTCAACGACACTATAAACATTCAAGAAGTCGTAGAAGAAAATATCGTTGTAGAGCCAACGAATTGATAATAATAATCAATGATAACAACAAAGGCGCCGCAAATTACTTGCGGCGCCTTTGTTATTTGAGACGTATCAATTTGAGACGCATCAATGTGTGTTTATTTGCATAGGTATCATTGATACGTCTCTACTTGGTGGCTTAATTTAATCCCAACATCTTATATCCCATGGCGTTCAGTTGTACTGCCATTCCCATGAGATACATCTGATGCAGACTGTCTAAATAAGCTTGCAGGGCTTCTTTGGTGCCTGGTTCAACGTCTTCCTTACGCAATAAAGTGTTTGTGATAGAAGCACATTCCGCCACTGTTTCAGTCATTTTCTTACAGCCTTCTTCATCTAATTTAAGCACATCTTCGAGTATATATTCGTCCATCTCGTCGAAGCCGCGTTTGTTACGAAGACCTTCATATAACGACAAAGTGTTCAGAGCGCCATAAACTTCCCAGTCTTCGTCCCAGAACTTAGCCATCGCCATGCCGATAAACATGACCCAGCCCAACGACACCATAGGATACTCGTTAAACTCGCGCACG